>JAATVL010000211.1 GCA_014523525.1 Nitrososphaerales archaeon TH703
AGGATAATGATGGAAACGTACAGGTTGATGAAAATTGTAATGTAGGCAATATTCCCCAAGATGATAAGCAATCTCCTCAAGTGGAACCTGAGCAGGAGATATGTGGAGACGGGCAGGACAATGATGGAAACGGACAGGTTGATGAAAATTGTAATGTAGGCAATATTCCCCAAGATGATAAGCAATCTCCTCAAGGGATATGTAGAAACTTGCAGGATAATGATGGAAACGTACAGGTTGATGAAAATTGTAATGTAAGCAATATTCCCCTAGATGATAAGCAATCTCCTCAAGTGGAACCTGAACAGGAGATATGTGGAGACGGACAGGACAACAATGGAAACGGACAGGTTGATGAAAATTGTAATGTAAGCAATATTCCACAAGATAATAGCCAATTAAGTGATGAAAAAAAAAACTTTGACAAGTTTGGAGTATTGAAAATAAATCCAACAAAGCAAGATGGGGAACAATGGTATCTCAATTCTAAGCCGGACGATGATCCTCGATTTTCACCACAAGCAACGCTGACAAAAAATTCTGATGGTTCTTTTAAAGTAAAATCGACCAAAGTGAGAATGGGAGTATTTACTTCATCAGGTTTCCATCCTGAACAGATCAATACATTAAATCACAACAAAATTGCCCAGGCAGGGTACATGCAGTCTCCGAATGATTGGAGAGATGTAGAGATAACAGGATATGTCAAGCTTAACAGTGGTAATAATGACAATTTTGTGTGGTATGCGCGAGGAGGAAGACATACAGGATTTGGATCTCCACAAGGATGTGAAGGTGTGGCATACAAGGGCGGCTTGTTTTATGGTGGTGCTACCAGGTGGGAAAAGGAACAGTGGCATAGCGGGGGCTATGTTTTTGCGGAATTTGGAAAAAACATTGGACCTATTAAAGGCAAGTGGGTGGGATTGAAGGTAATAATGTACAACATTGTTCAGAACGACAAGACTGCTGTAAAACTAGAACTTTGGGTCGATAAGAGTAATAACAATAATTGGATAAAGGCGACTGAAAGAATCGACAAAGGAGGATGGGGAAATAATGGAAGGGAATGTGGAGGCAAACCTGACCAGATAATAACATGGGGTGGACCAATTGCCGCATTTAGATGGGATGGTGCTACAGACGTGGATATCAAGAAATTCAGTGTAAGAGAAATTGTGCCACAGCTATAGGTTAATCCTTTTTGGCAAGATTATCCTGTTTATTGTAATAACAAAATTAATAAGAAAAATAAAGTCTATATGTAATGAAGTACCATTATCATCTAGTTTAAAGTTTATTCAGATTGGTGTCTATGAATGAGTTTACAAGAACAAACATCAAGGTATTCGGAGGTTCAAAGAAGAAAATGGCTAGTAAGAGTACTAATGGTTATCGCTGTAGGATGTGTTTTAGTAGCGAAAATTTATTTTACGTTTTCACTTGTGGATCCGTGGGTAGGTATCTATAGTATTCTCACTAGTTTTGTTTTACTTTGTATACTAGTACTTTCCTATTTTAAATATAAGGATCCATATCTAAATGCTAGAAATATTGATATCACAAATGGTCCTTTAATTAGTATAATAGTACCAGTAAAAAATGAAGAAAAAAATATACGAAATTGCGTTCAATCTTGTCTAAATCAAACGTATAGAAATAAGGAAATTATTGTTGTAAATGATGGCAGTACAGATAGTACCGGAGAAATTCTTGATGAAATGCGTAAAGAAAATAGAGCAGAAAATTTTCACATATTGCATTTATCAAAGAGCATTGGAAAGAAAAAGGCAGTAGAGGCAGCTAGTGAGATAGCTCGTGGTGAGATTTATGCTTGCATGGATAGTGATTGTGATATGGCACATGATGCTGTAGAGAAAGCCGCAAAAATATTTCAAAATGATAGAAAATTAGGCGCCTTGACCTGCCATGGGAGAGTTAGAGATGCGCGGCGTGGAAATACGATGGAAAAATTTCAACAGGTATATATAGATATATCATGCAGAGCTACTAAAGCTGCTGAGAGTTCCTATAACTCAGTAACATGTTGTTCTGGATCGCTCAGTTTTTACAGAAGCGTTGCAATACAGGATTTTATACACGAATGGGCAAATGATAGATTTTTGGGAATTGATTTTAAATTCTGTACTGATAGGAGAATGACAGCGCATATTTTGGCCAATCGTCCTAAGTCGGATAGTTCTCTAGATAAGAAGCCACAGGAGCACATGCCTATCTTGCAAACAGGTGATGACGATATTGAGACAATGAAAAAATCCTTGGATCCGGATGCTGAAATTTCTAATCACCCTATCACGTGGAATGTGGAATATTCAAACAGCATTAAAGTCAATGTTGGTGTACCAAAAACATTTGGATCTTTAGCAAGGCAGCAAATACGATGGAAAAAGAGCTTTATTCGGAGTCTGTTCTCAACTGGCGGAATATTTTGGAAAAGACCTTCTTTTATTGCACTTTTATACTACATTCAAACTGCAATGAAGCTTATCAGACCATACATCGTGTTCTATACAATAATTATTTTGCCCCTAAAAGGTGATTTTACTTCAGTGCTATTTTGGATTGCAGGTTTAATGTTTACAGGAATGATTTGGGCGGTAGAGTACAGGTTAAGAAATCCGGATGACGGGCTATGGTTGTATAGACCTCCTTTTACATTTATTAATACGTTTGTATACACTTGGCTTTTAATATATTCTGCAATAACTATTAGAAACAAGAGCTGGAGATAATTATACAAAATGATTCTGTTTGTTGATAACTCAGATACAAAGTCATAGGAGTGATTTTTTAATATTGGCCTATATTAGTGCAATACTTGTTACCTTCATGATGATTGTAGGATTTTCAATAATCATTATGAAATTCACCGGCTACTGGCCGTGTAAGATTGGCGAGGTACTCCAGATGAAAGATATTACCTGCAAAAAAAATTTTCAAGAAAATCTAAATGTCATAGTAAATTCAAGTCATATTTCCTTACCTTTCCATTCTCCACTACTATCTCTTCAAAATATCGGACAATAGTAATTTCAGATATTTTTGGTATCTTGAGTTTCTTCCCGTTTACCATATCCAAAATCATCGCTGGAAAATTTGCACCAGCAAGTGTAGTAAAAAAAGTACCTCCACCCATCCGGGGGTTAACTTCAACGATTTTGAGAATACCTTCTTTTGATTCTTTCATCTGAATGCAACACGGTCCTCTTATTTTCAAATACTTGGCAATTGATTTGCATGTGTCAGAAATATTTTCGTCCTTGACAATTTTACCCATAGTTGAAATTCCCGCTTTTGTTTCGAGTCGGATCCTAGGGACCGCAATAATAGGTTCACATTCCAAGTCGGATAATACGTCTATCGTGTACTCAGTACCTGGTAAATATTCTTGAAAAATCAAATTATCTTTTTTTATTTGGATGTATTTTAATTCTTTTTCATTATCTATTTTTACAATTCCCTTGCTACCTTTACCATATCTTGGCTTTGCCATTAGCGGGAATCTGCTTGTCTTTTTGTAGTCTAATGTGGTGAAAGGCAGCTCAAATTTTTTTGAAAGATATTTAAAAGTCTGCATTTTGTCTCTACATCTTTCCATAGTCTTTTTATCACTTACAACCGGCAAAGCTCCTAACTTCAATAATTTTTCTTTATTCTCACTATATGGATAAATATCATATCCTGAACATGGCATGAGAATTTCTATTTTATGTTTTTCAACAATATCAAAGAGCCGGGTAACGTATAATTTGCTATCTATTTCTGGTAACACTTCATGCGCATCTGACATAAAAAAACCTGCAGAAATTGGATTTGAGTCAGAAGCAACTATTCTTACGGGATATTTTACCATTTTCAGAGATTTTATGGTATTAATTCCTGCCGGTGCAGAAGCGCTTGGAACTAAGATGGTGGAAGTTGAGCCTCTTTTCAAGTGGTATTTCTTATCCGAAATAAAATTTTATTTAACATCATATAAAAATTTTCAGAACTATTGAATATACATTTTTGTCTATGATTTCAATACATATTAAATATGTAATTAAATAATTAATATGCGATTGCTCGATCTGAAAAAGGATTACCATGTTCATTGCAACTATAATGACCATTCGTCTCAGGAATTATCAATTGAAAATGTAACAAGAATTGCTGAAAAAATTAACTTGAATACATTGGCCTTTACAGAACATGTTAGAAAGACTTCTGATTGGATACCAAAATATCTCGAGGAAATAGACAGAATTGTGTCATCTGGTACCAAGATGACTATAATTTCTGGCTTTGAAGCAAAAATCTTAAACGATGGCACAGTTGATTTTCCATCCGAGTATGAAGGCTATTTTTTGATAGCAAGTTTTCATACAAAGTTTTATAATAAACAGAATTGGCTCTCAGCTTTGAAATCTGCAATTTCTTTGCAACATGTAAAAGTAATTGGTCATTTGGCTCCAGAAGAATCCTTTGAGTTAACAGAGGATGAATTAATTGAGTTATCAACGTTGTTGAAAGAAAATGAAAAGACTGTGGAGATCAATGCGAAATATCGCCGACCTCCAATGAAATGGCTACGAATATTTAAAGAAAATGATGTAAATCTTCATTTAGGAAGTTATGCTCACAGGTTAATTGAAATAGGTAACTTTAACTCTATCACTAATTTAATAGAATTCATTAATAATTAAAATTCGTTCAACAAAAGATATCAATCCTAACTTAGGTTTTTTATTAATTAATAACTTGATGCACAACAATTATCAATAATAGTGCCCAAATAAGTATCAAAATTTTTGACAATACGATTGATAGTAATTAGCAAAAATCTAAGAATGAAATAGTACTGTGATTTGATTGCTGTCACTCAATTATATTTCGATCCACTTCTTTTCTAAATTAAA
>JAATVL010000212.1 GCA_014523525.1 Nitrososphaerales archaeon TH703
GGAATTCCAATTACGACTTCAGCAGGAGACTAAAGATTACAATCTTGGTACGTCACTAAGAAACTATATTGATCCACGTGTTTTTAAATCGTGGTGCGAATATGTAAATTTAGATTGGACAAAAATTTATACAAGCACTCTACAGAGAAAATTTAAGTGGATCGAATCGTATTCAAAAAGTGATCTAAAAAAATATCTGGACATCAATAATACAAGATAACAAATCATATGAATATTAATCTTAAACTCTTTATGATTTGGGAATGCTATGGTGGATTAAAATTATGTCTTGGTCACAATACCGATAATTCAGATACTGAAAGGTCTTTCTGCTTATCGGGGTTGTTTCTATATTGAAATTTTTTGCGTTATCAATTATTTTAGTATTTTTTATTTTCTTATCTGGGACTATTTTTAATAAAGTACTATCCCAAGTTCAATACCAAGTTAACTCAATATTTATTGGTATTTTGTCAAATGGAGATTCTATTGTGCAATATGATCTTAGAATGAAAAACAATACTAACGAAATTACGTTACCGTTAATAGGAGGCAACATTAGTGATATTTTGGTGAAAAACTATCTTTCAAAATACTTGGGATATACATTCAACTCTGTAACCAATGAAATAAAGATCAATACACAAAATGAATCACAATTAAGAATAACCTACCAAACTCCGGGTCTTGTTAACAAACAGGAAAGGGAATGGAGCTTTTTTATAAAATCAGCTTTTCCATTTACGGTAAAATTACCAAATGATGCAGTAGTGACTAATTTGGGAGAACAGTCACCATCACTAATTAGAAAATTGGGTGGACAGAATTTATTATCATTTGATAAGGGCAAGATTTCTATAGATTATGTTATTGGCTATGCAGGAACACGAGAACAAGCCATAATATCTATAAGTTCCGCAGAACTGGACCTAGCAAAAGCAGAAAGTGACCACGTTGGAATTAATCTAGATGAGGTCAAGAGTATTCTAAATACGGCCAAAACTGCAGTGAATCAAAGTAATTTTATTGAGGCAGAACGACTTGCAAATAACGTTAGTGATATCTCAAGAAGAGTTGCAGAGTCGTATGAAGCTTCCAAGGACATGATAAGTAACGCCACTCGTAAAGTAGAGGATGCACAAGCCATGAATACTGATGCTTCACAAGCATCGGAATTTATCTCAAAGTCAAATATTGAATTTTCTCAAGGAAATTATCCTAAGGCTCTAGAATATGCTACTTTAGCTGTAAATAGTCTTGATGTGACGAAGCAAGAACAAATGTCACCGAGTTCAAGTTCATCTACATTTTTATTCATAATTCCGCTCGCAGCGTCAGTTGGATTTTTCATCATCGTAAAGTACAGAAGTAAAATTATCCCGCACTTACAGTCAACTAGGTTCAAAAAAGATACATTGAACAACGATTTGACACCTAATAGTTTACAAGAAAATAATCTTACTGAAAAACAACCTGCTATGAAAGAACAGGTAAATATCGATAGTTCTACTCAATCAGATCTCCATAGATTAGTTGCCGATGTCATAAAACAAAAAGGAAACCTGAAACCAGAAGAGCGGGAAATACTATTTTATATTTCTGAAAAGGAGGGCGCAGCATTTGAAGGAGAGATTAGGAATAAGTTTATACTGCCCAAAACGAGTCTTTGGAGACTAATTAAGCGTCTGGAGCGAGAAGACTTGATTGAAGTTACAAAGATAGGAGGACAGAATTTGATTAAACTCAAGATTCAAAAATGAGCATAAGCTCGAAAACATACAATGATATGGACTAAAATGTCCACATACTGAGCATCAATATTTGAGAATAATTTCAAGTGCAATTTCCCAACCGTTCGGACCTATTCCTTTCACCTTTTGTAAGTTACCTATTTCTAGATTTTGCCAACTACCATTGGCTTTCTGAACAAGTATCGGAAGGTTCATTAGAGATAGCATGGATTCATCATTTTTACTATCGCCAATACCAAAGAAAATAACATTATTTTCATATTCTTTACGAAAAATATCTATTAGTATTTTGACAGCTGTTCCCTTATCGTTACCTAGTGTAATATCAAAATATTGTCCACCTGGTATCATTTTTAATCCTACTTTTTCTACAATATTTGCGAATTTAGAGATGTCGTTATTATCTATTTGAACTATTGTTTCACTATATTTCCTTTTCATCATTCTTTTCGCATATTCTTGAGGCAATCTGGTAATCTTTGAAAGTTCTGTTATAGACAGGTCGGACACCCCTTTGAAATTAATGTCATGTTTGGTCCTAATTTTTTTTAGTAGAGATCTGATTCTGTATGCAGGACCGCCTGATTCAATTATATAGTTTTTTTGAAATTTCTTTGAACGTATAATTTTACTTTTATTAAAATAGCCTACAGGGATTATTGTAGCCCCACCATTTTCTACTATAAATGGTTCATGCAATTCTATTTTCGATCTGATTATATTTTGTTCTAGTTCTGTTTTTGAAGAACATAATATTAAATGAATGCCATTCTGTAAAGTTTTTTCGACTAATTTTTTCGTTTTTTTTATATCGGGTAAATAAGAATCTAGTAATGTTCCATCAATATCGGTAAAGATTACCTTTTGCATACTATATGGTACGCTTATTAATTCCCTCTTTATAAATAGACGTAAGTGAAGCGCTAGGAATTATTATTAAGTTCAATAGAATCACAATAAACAGAGTATAGCATCTAATCATCGTCTTCATCAAGTCAATTCGGAAGGAGAAAAATACTCA
>JAATVL010000213.1 GCA_014523525.1 Nitrososphaerales archaeon TH703
GCATATTGGATGATTAAGGACGCTGAAAAGAAAGGTTCACTTGTAAAGAATAAGAGTATAATTATTGAGCCTACTTCTGGAAATACTGGAATCGCACTAGCTGGTATTGCTTCTTCAATGGGCTACAAAGTTGAAATTGTTATTCCAGAGAAGGTTAGTGAGGAAACTAAAGGGATTCTGAGAAATCTTGGAGCAGTGCTCCATGAAACTTCAGACGATCTGTGTCCACGTGTTGGAGCAGGAACTGATCAAAGTATTGCTCTTGCTACGGCCATAGCAAAACCTAGATCCGATGTTTACTATATGCCAAACCAATATGAAAATGATTCTAATTTTCTTGCCCACTATGAGAGTACAGGTCCTGAAATTTGGGAACAAACAAATGGAAAAGTAACACATTTCTTTACAGGCTGTGGGACAGGAGGAACGATCACAGGAACAGGTACTTTTCTCAAGGAGAAGAATAAAGATATAAAGGTTATAGCTATCCAAGCACAACAGAACCATTTACTTCAGGGATTGAGAAACTTTGAAGAATCATCCATGCCAAACCTCTTCAAACGTAGGGAAGCTATAGTTGATCAATGGATGACTGCTACAAATAAGGAATCATTTAACGAAGTTAAGCATCTACTTAGGAAGGAAGGCTTATTCGTAGGACCATCTTCAGGCTCAGTAATGTCATCAATGTTAAAGTTTTCAAAGGAAATAGATAAAGGAGTTATTGTCGGTATTTTTGCTGATGACGGCAGAAAATTCAGAAGTCTCTATAAAGAACAAAATGTACTTGTAGAAAGTGATTATGTTACTGCACTTGAGAAGTTACCAGAATTATACATTAAATCTTAATTCAATTGTGAGATTTTTTTTCACTTAGCCATTTTTCTACATCCAGCGCAGCCATACATCCAAAACCTGCAGCTGTAACAGCTTGTCTATAACGATAATCATGAACATCGCCAGCGGCAAAAACTCCTTCCACACTAGTTCTTGTATTCTCTTTGAGAACGACGTAACCTTTATCATCCATCTCTAACTGATCTTTGAAAATTGATGTATTTGGTTCGTGACCAATTGCTACAAAAAGGCCTCCTACTGATACATTACTTATCTTACCTGTTGTTAGATCCTTTATATCGATACTTTCTATTTTCTTATTTCCACTGATTCCTGTTACAACGTGATTCCATATGAATTGAATTTTCGAGTTCTCAAATGCTTTCTCTTGTAGGATTTTGCTGGCTCGCAGAAAGTCTCTCCTATGAATGATCTTCACTGATTTACCAAATTTAGTAAGGAAAGTTGCCTCTTCAATTGCAGTATCCCCTCCTCCGATGACTGCTATCTCCTCACCTTTGAAAAATGGTCCATCACAAGTGGCACAATAAGAAACCCCCCTTCCACCGAATTCTTGTTCACCGTTTATACCCAATTTTCTAGGAGATGCTCCAGTACAAAGTAGTATTGCTCTTCCTTCGAAACTTTCAGAATGCGTCGATATGAGAAATGGATGAATCTTGAAATCTACCTTTAGAACTTCATCATCAATTACTATGGTTCCAAACCGTTCGGCTTGTTGTCTCATATTCATCATAAGCTCTGGTCCAAATATTCCATTGGGAAAACCTGGGTAATTTTCGACTTCACTAGTAGTCATAAGTTGGCCCCCAGGAAGAGATCCAGAAATAATCAGTGTTTTGAGCTTTGCACGCGAGGTGTAGACCCCTGCCGTAAATCCTGCTGGTCCTGAACCAATAATTATCACATCATAAAGATTCTTTACTTCTGTTGAGTCGTGGGAGTTACGATTTGCTTTTTTCGACATGTATGATTAACTGGAGAAAGATTTAACCATTTAATAATTTGTTCGGAAATAAAATCAGGTTAGTTGTTTAACTGTTTTTAAAAACAAAGACAGTATTACCAAGCATTGATAGGCCGAGAAATTAATCTCTGCTAAATCCCTCTTTAGCTTTTGCCATTATTCCTAAATGATCTTTGCATAGTACTGGCTTTATCACCTGCGTATAGATTAATTCTTCTTGCCGATGGGAATTAAACAATCTACATGGATAATTCGAACAAAATGGGTTACCATTAGTAAGAAAAAAAAAACAGCCTGAATAGCATATCCAGTTGCTACGGGCACTAACCGAGGATCATCATAGCTAACATAACTATCGGCAAATTCATTCTCTATTTCTTTACTATTTATTGATAGCAAATCTTTTAGCATCTGTTTAAAATAGTATCCTTTTGGTTTGGCTGGACCTTCAACAATGCCAGCAATAGATATTATACCTGGTGAACCGCAAATTATTGGCCTTGCGTGATATCTCTTGTCATTTTCGTCATGAGTACATACTAAATTATCTTCAAATATGACATGTGTATGGTTTGATTGCATTTCATTTCTATCTATGATTCTGGAATAGATTCTCTGAAGGTAAAAACCATCAATAAATGTAATTTTTCGGTCAATATCGCCTAATGAATTTTGTAGCCCATGGAGGTGAGCAGTATCCAAAAATTCATGTGACCGTTGAATCATCAGGTTGTCTACAATATCATCTTTCGACTTGTTCTTGTTGAAATAATAGGCAAGTGATCTGACGTCTATTTCAACAAATGAAAATAGCTCACTCAAATTTTGTGAAATTTTTCTTATAAGAGAAGTAGTAGAGAAGGAAGTGGAGTAGAGATGTACATATGATAATTTTATATGCGAATCACTTTATGCTTCTAAGTTTATTTTTATATCTGGATTTGGCATTTTCTTCAATTTACTGAGAGCAACTTGTGCTGCTTTCCTGCCAGAAAATAACATTGATCCAAATGTAGGACCCATTCTAGGTAATCCATGTGTTTCTGTTGCTGACATTCCAGCGGCAATTAATCCAGGATAAACTTCCCCTGTAAATTCGACTACTGCATCTTCTCCTGTTACTGACATTGGTTCCATTCCTTTCCACTTTACATATCCTCTATCCATTAATCTTTTTACTGCTACGGAGTCATGCCCTGAAGCATCTATTACTATTTTTGATTCAAGGGCAACGGGGTCTACGCATGTAATATTTCTTGGTAACGCAGAAACAGGCATCCAGTTTACGACAACTCCGCTCACCCTTTCATTTTTCAGTACCAAGTCATCAAATTTGGTAAGCTGCAGGAATCTAACACCCGAATCACATGCAGATGCAATTAGTTTTGAACATGCATGAGGTCCCCATGTCGCATACAAAGAGTCGGAAATTTTTCTGTAGGGCACTCCAAGTTCATCCCATATCTTATTTGCCGGATATCTGACTGTCACAGGATTCATCATATATCCTCCTACCCAATATCCTCCACCAATATAGTTATTTTGTTCTATTATGAGGGTTTGAATCCCATTTTTACATAATTCTCTTCCAGCCATCAATCCTGCTGGTCCAGCACCAATGATAATTACATCGCAATCGCTATATTCAATCAACGTTTCATTGAACATCTGTGCTATAGTTCTCGTGATTTCTTTTTCACTTGCATCGGAGAAAATCTTATCCATAATTTAATTAACGCTCTATCTTGTATTAATGTTATGTGTATTCTAATCCCCAGCATTAATTCAAATTTTAATTAAAGGCATATTGTGAATACTCTAAATGTCAGATCCCGCTGCCAGACGACTTCTTTGGTATTTATTTGCAGGCTCAAAGGGTGGAGAAAATAGAATCAAGATTATAAACCTACTACAAGATACTCCACTCAACATAAATCGTATGGCAGAAGTTCTAAACCTTGATTACAAGGCAGTTCAACATCACGTTGACGTGTTACAGAAAAATAATTTGGTTTCGCGTATGGGCGAAAAATATGGAATAATGTATTTTGTCTCGAATTATCTTGAATCTAATATGGATACCTTTAAGGAAATTGTTAACAAAATAAACAAATCAAAATCGATCTAGTGACTTGAAGACAATAGTTCATTAGAAAATTTGAGAAAGGTAACTCCTTCTTAATCCTAGATTGTTCTGGATAAGGGACCGCCTCGTACTTTTTGAATAATATCTTCGAGCAAATTGATTAATTCTGATTTATGTGAATCGAGATATTCTTGCCCTTTATCGTTCAGTCTAATTTGATACAATCTCAAATCACGATGTTGATCAAAAAACTGCTCAATCATTGTATTACCATGTTTCGCTGGACTTGTTAGTTGCTCAAATGAATCAATTGTCTGATCTATATCCCCGTTTTTGACAGACTCAACCGATTTATCTAATATTTCAATAATATCTTTTATCTCCTGAATTGGTGCTGAATATTCCTTGGACTTGAAAAATCCAGATCGCTTCGTTTCTCCCAGCTTGTCTGAAATGTCTCTTGAAAGTTCGTAAGATACATCCTTCCCAAGATATGATTTCTTTTCTTTTATAATCACCAAACCCTTCATACTTAGCCTTAAAAATGCATCCTCAACATCCTGTTTGTCCATACCAGTTGCCCAAACAATTTTTCCTACATAATTATATCCTTGTCGTAGGGATTCGAGAACGACTACTTCAAATATCCTCATAAATCCTTCCTCTGCGCGGGCATTTTCAAAATCCCTGTCCCGTACAGCTTTTTTTGCATGGGAAATATCTATTTCAATAGCCCTTTTCAAAGCTTCCATTCCATCATCCACTTTGCCAGCTAATGTGAGATAACATGCATAATTGTACCAGACCAATCCATCACTTGGATTTGCGTCCAAAGCTTTGGTACAGCATTCTATTGCCTTGGCATAGTTATTCATCTTATAATAAGCAAGTCCTTTTAAATTCCAAGCTTCATAATTATCAGGATCAATGTTCAATGCCATATCATAAGAAGAAATAGCAAAAGAATAATCTCCCATATGGAAATGAGCATACCCTTTTTTAATCCATGCTTCAACAAACTTTGGATCTAATCTTAGAGCTAATTCAAAACTACGTATCGCATCATTTAATTTATCATTAGACATGTGATTAACACCTTTTCTATACAAATCACGTACCTGAAAGTCACGAAGGTCTTCCGTGTCCTTAGCTGCTGCTGACTTATTGGAAGAATTATCATTCTTGTCTTTAGCTCTAAAAAATCTGCTCATCACTATTGATTACTCTTGTCAAAATAAATAGATTTGGACAATTGAAATTTTCTTGAACCAATTCCAGTTCGGTGTAAATTCACTTCACAGGGTAGGGCACTAAACAAATTATATGAATGAAAAATCATTATTAGTAATACTCAGAAAATTAAGATTAGTATAATATAGTATATTATTGTCATCGACTTTAATCATTGAATCATTTTATGATGAATGGTCTCATATTCAATAACATAAGTTGTAACGTAAAATGATGTAATACGAGTTTTGACCAGAAACTGTCTTAAAATTAGATTTCCTACTTATTGTTCAATAGTTTAAACTAGTTTATGTTTAATTGTGATGCTAATATGTGTTTTAATTATTTTTCTGAATCTACATTTGAAACAAACAAGGGCGAATTTAGTGGAATTTTAGTTTTCTACTCTTGCATAGTTATGTTAATTTTTTGATCTAGTGATCAAACTAGTAATTCAAGAGATATAGGCCAATTAATGCTACTGTTTTGCTAATTAGCTTTCATAATTATGAAGAAATTGGTTATCCTAATTTCTGATAACAAATGAATCATTCTGATTCTTTTTTACTATGATTATTTTAAGGTATTGTTTCTCTGAAAGAGAAACAAAAAGATATAATTCATTGATAATTACTTGGATTCAATGATAATACTTTATCTTTACACAATAAACTTCTGAATAAAAAGTACGAACACCATTAAATGTAATGTATATCAAGCAAATACCAATTGATACTTTAACACGGATAACCTAAAAATGAGGTAAACGGTAATGACGTGTCCACCTGACCAATTTTACTTGGATTTTATAATGCAAGTCGACAATACATGAAAGAATATTCTGCAGGCTCGAGTTGAAAACATTAAAAATGGCGTTTTATGATATTTACATAATATAATACAATTATGATTAATGAAATTAATCATAATTTTATAATAAAATCATTAGAATTTCATCTTATATTGTTATGTTTTTTATACTTCTCTAAAATATTGGTGAATAATGTTTAGGAAGAACATCAATATCTTTATGTTAGTTGGAATTTTGACAACAATCACCGTCACATCAATTTACATGATGAACGCTTCAGCTTACAAACCGGGCGATCCTGGTGTAATATATCATTGCTTTGCAACTGATGCCAATGGAAAGTACAATTTAACTGCGGAAGGGGATTTGATTCCTTGTGAGATTAGTCCAGGTGATAATGCATGGATGCTTACAGCTTCAGCACTTGTACTTATAATGACACCTGGTGGTTTGGCTATATTTTATGCTGGATTAACCAGACAAAAAAATGCTGTTAATACACTTCATATGGTATTCATTACTACGGGAATAGTGGCTGTACAATGGGTTCTATATGGTTATAGCTTGGCTTTTGGTCCAGACGCAGGCGGTTACGGGTTTATTGGAACGCTAGACTGGGCTGGATTATATAATGTATTTCACGACGTTCCTTCTATTGCGTATGGAGGCATAACTGGTACTACTATTCCACACCAGACATACATGATATTTCAGATGATGTTCGCCATCATTACTCCCGCTTTAATTGTAGCCGCGGTAGTTGAAAGGATGAAATTTAGTGCGTTTCTAATTTTCGTAGTTCTGTGGTCTACTTTTGTTTATGACTTTTGTGCGCATTGGACATGGGAAATTACAGGACCAGACAACTATGGAAAGAATCCTGGATACTGTGGCTTTGGGTGGACTGGTTGCTATGGATCACTTGACTTTGCTGGTGGAACCGTCATTCATATAACATCTGGATGGTCCGGGCTCGTCGTAGCGTTAATGTTGGGTAGGAGAATAGGATATGGTAAAGTTCCTATGGAACCACACAATATTTCACTCGTGGTTTTAGGTGCTGCGCTACTGTGGTTCGGGTGGTTTGGATTTAATGCGGGTTCTGCCGGGGCAGCAGCTACAAATGCAACAAGCGCATTTGTTGCAACGCAAGTAGCTACGGGTATGGCTGTAGTTACTTGGTCATTGCTGTCTTGGGCACACACAGGACGAGCATCAACGGTTGGAGCTGCTTCCGGTGCGGTAGCCGGACTTGTGGCCATTACGCCAGCCTCAGGATTCGTTTCGCCAATGTCAGCACTTGTGATTGGAATAGCCGCATCAGTAGCATGTTATGCAGCGGTTATGTTCAAGAATAGCAGAAAGTGGGACGATGCACTGGATACATGGGGAGTACACGGAGTTGGTGGACTTGTAGGAGCCCTAATGACAGGATTGTTTGCTGAAAAGCGATTTACGCCATGGGGAGACAACGGACTTGTGTTCGGCAATCCGCCTCAGTTATTAGAAAACGCTGTCGGTGCTTTTGCATCTCTAGCATGGGCAATGGGAATAACCGCAATAATCATCAAAATAATGGACAAAGTGTGGCCTGGAGGCTTAAGAGTTACTCCAAAGGAAGAAGAAATTGGACTGGACTTAACCCAACACGGAGAACGAGCTTACGTAAGCGAGTAAGAATCCATTTTTTCCTTTTTTACATTTTTATTTTCTTTTAAGTATCTAAAGCATTAATTTGTCATTTGTATGCTTAAATATTTTCAGATAATAAGACTAACATGGCTGACAAATTTACAATTGTTAGATTAAGTGCAGGAAATGAAAAATTTGAAATTTTGGTGAAACCTGATCCTGCACTAGAATATAAACTTGGCAAAAAAATTGACATTTCAAATATTATGATTTCAGACGAAATTTATTCAGATGCTAATAAGGGTACAAGAATCTCCACTGAGAAGTTAATGAAGCATTTTAAGACAGCAGATCAACTGGAAATAGCAAAACAGATTATGGCTAAAGGCGATCTAAACCTGAACACAGATCAGCGCAGAAAGATGATTGAAGAAAAGAAAAAACAGATTGCCCAGTATATAAACAAAAATTTTGTCGATCCCAAAACCCATATGCCCCATCCAATCTCAAGGATTAATGCTGTTCTTGATGAAGCACGAGTGGCAATTGATCCATTCAAGCGGTTAGAAGATCAAATTAAGAATATCATCGATCCATTAAGAAAAATATTACCTCTAAAGTCGGAAATATTGGAGTTGACCGTAACTGTCCCCGCTCAATTTTCAGGACAATCATTTAGTGTATTCAAAAGTATTGGAGAGATGAAATCAGAACAATGGCTCTCGAACGGATCATTACAGGTGGTTCTCAATATTAACGCGGGGATGAAGAGCTCATTTCTAGATAGAATTGGAAGCGCGACCAAAGGTTCAGCTCAGGTCACTGAAAAATAAGCACAATTCATGCTATTAGCCACACTTAAAATATAAGTCTGTTCTAACTTTCCCAAAATGGGAGAATTATGAATGGAATATTGAATTCTTGTTTTGGAGGATCACACTATGCAGGAAATTAAAAGAAAATACGTTATTCCTGGTGATATTGTAGCAGAAGGGAATTTGAGACCTTTGGTAAATGTATTTAGGATTGGAAATTCAATTGTAGCAACTAGAATTGGAATTGCAGAGTCAAATAAAGATGGGGCCAAAGTAATTCCATTATCTGGAATTTATTTCCCGCGGGCAAATGATATTGTAATAGGTAAAATACTGGACCATTCGTCTCTTTCATGGTCTGTAGACATCAATTCATGTTTTAATGCACATTTACCCGCTCAAGACATATTTGGAAGAGATTTTTCGCCAGCACATGATGACATGGGCAGTCAGTTGTCAAAGGGGGATGTTATTGTTGCAAGAATTGCCATTTTTGATAGAACGAGGGATCCAATCCTTACTATTCAAGATAAGGACTTGGGAAAGATACCGACAGGTGAATTGATAAAAATTTCTCCAACGCGGGTTCCACGACTCATAGGAAAAAGAGGTTCCATGATCCAAATAATTGAACAGGCAAGTTCTACAAGGATAACTATAGGTCAAAATGGAATAATTGTGGTCTCCGGAAAAGACAAGGAAGGAATCAATCTTGCAATTAATGCAATTCATATAGTAGAAGTAGAAGCTCACACTTCAAACCTTACTCAAAGAATTAAGCAATTATTGAATGTGCCAGAGTCGGAGATTGAAAATGATGATACTAAAAGGAATCACGAAATCAATGACACAGAGATGAATGATGATAAAGCTATTTCAAACAAAATTGATAAAGAAATGGGAATGATGAACTCAAATGGTACAAAATAGAAGCCTTATAGACGAAAGCGGAAAAAGAAGCGATGGAAGGATAATAGATGAATTAAGAGAGATTAAGATTATTGTGGGAATTATAAAGAATGCTGATGGTTCTGCCCTTATAGAATTCGGTAAAAATAAGATAATTGCAGCGGTCTATGGTCCGCGAGAAGTTCATCCAAAACATATGGCATTATCTGATCGATGTGTTGTAAGATGCAGATATCACATGTCTCCTTTTTCAACAGATACTCGAAAAAGCCCTGCACCGTCTAGGCGAGAGACGGAAATATCGAAGGTTATTCGAGAGGCCTTAGAACCTGCACTAATGCTTGAGGATTATCCTCGTGCAGCGATTGATATCTTTATCGAAGTATTGCAAGCAGATGGAGGTTCACGATGTGCAGGAATTACGGCTGCCTCAGTCGCACTAGCAGACGCAGGAATAAATATGCGTGATATGGTTTCAGCATGTGCAGCAGGAAAGGTAGATGACAAAATAGTGATTGATATTAATGACACTGAAGACAAAGAGGGAGGAGCGGACATGCCTGTAGCGTATATGCCAAATCTTAAGAAAATAACACTTCTTCAACTTGATGGAGAGTTGAATTCAAATGAATTCAAAACTTGTTTAGAAGAAGCCATACGTGGCTGCTTGAAGGTGTTTGAAATACAACGTTCCTCTTTAATAGAAAAGTACTTTGGCGATGAAAAGGGATTGAATGAATAATGAGTCTATCAAAGAAATCTACAATAATTGTCGAAAATCTTCGCAAAAAACAGATGATTGAATCAATTTCAGCAGGCAAAAGACTAGATGAAAGAAGTTTAGATGAAACAAGACCAATTGAGATTGAATTAGACGTCATAAAAAAGGCAAGTGGATCGGCTTGGGTAAAGCTAGGTAAGACTGAAGTTGTTGCGGGAATAAAAGTAGAGACTGGTGAACCTTTTGAAGGACTGGAAAATAGTGGAGCTTTAATAATTACTGCTGAAGTACTCCCGATTGCATCTCCTCATATAGAGCCAGGTCCACCTGATGAGGAAACGATTGAACTCGCCAGGGTTGTTGATAGGGGTGTAAGAGAGTCAGAAATGTTAGAATTAAGCAAATTGGTCTTGGTCCCCGGAAAAATTGTGTATACCAATTTTGTAGATTGTAGTATCATTAACGTAGATGGTAACCTTTTCGATGCCACTTCTTATGCTGTAGTAGCTGCATTAGCAAGCTGTAAACTACCTGTTTTTGAAATTAAGGATGACAAAGTAGTAGATACAGGGAGAACTCAGGAACCTCCCATTACTACTATCCCTGTATCTGTTACTACCGTTAAAATTGGTGATTATCTGCTTTTGGACCCAAATACTGAGGAAGAAGCATGTATGGATGCAAGACTCACAATTACTACAAATTCAAAAGGATCAATTGTTGCTATGCAAAAGGGACTAAAAGGTTACTTTACAGTGGATGAAGTGAAGAGTATTGCAGATAAAGCAATTAGCAAGGGAGAAGAAATTAGAGCAATACTTAAGGAAGTGATTCATCATGGTAAAAAGGAATAAACACAAGATATCTCGCCTTAAGGGATTAGGAGTAAAATACGGAGCCACTGTCAGGAAGAGATACGGAATGATTTACAGGGTTCTGAAAAGAAAGAGAAGATGCCCTAAATGTGGATCAATAAAATTTGATAGGAAAGTACAGGGGATTTGGTGCTGTTCAAAATGCAACTATAAAGTAGCTTCAGGTACATATGATGTAAGCTTTGAAAAGTCAAAGAGTAAATATTAGAATTCAAATATCTATAGAAAACCGTCCATCAGAACTATCTTCTAACATTGTAAATACGATAACTAATGCCCTACAACCGGAAACTAGATTTCTCACCTGTTCTGAAAAAATAAGAATTACTTCAAAACATGGTGTGATTTTTATAATTATTAGTACACACGATTTACAATCAATCCGTGCCATAGTTAACACATACATTAGATTGTTGAGCTTGTCGTATTTGTCTCTAAATTTATAAAACGCTATAGATTTATGACGGTAAAGTCAAGTAATTAGAAATGAGTGAACAAGAAATTCCACCGTGGTTAAGAGAGCAACTTTCAAGGCTACAGCAGCTGCA
>JAATVL010000214.1 GCA_014523525.1 Nitrososphaerales archaeon TH703
AGGATTTGTAGGTTACCATTGCATACGGCGTCCAGGGCCTCTATTGGGAAGTGTATGAGCAGTCTACAATTCTATAATGCTATGATAAACGATATACTTATTCCATGGAAGCCCACGCAAGCAGAATATCCAAAGTCGCTTGGAGATCTTTTAGTTGCTGATCGCGGCGGTTTGATATTTGAGCCAATTGTGGGTGTGCATGAAAAAGTTGCTGAACTTGATTTTGTTTCTCTCTATCCTAATATAATGTTTAAAAAAAATATATCAGCTGAGACTGTAATTTGTAACTGTTGTTCTCATTCCAAGTTACGCGTTCCAGAATTACTAAATTATTATATATGTGAAAAAAGAAGAGGGATAGTTCCTATATCACTAGAAATATTACTAAAGAAGAGAGCAATCTATAAAGACAAGAGAAACTCAATCACAGATCCCAAATTAAAAAAGATTTATGATGCAAGGCAAACTGCTCTAAAATGGGTTTTAGTTACAAGTTTTGGTTATCTAGGTTTTAATAATGCCAAATTTGGTAGAATAGACGCACATATTGCAGTATGTGCTTTTGATAGACAGATTTTATTACAAACAATAAGGATAGCAGAATTACATGGATTTAAAATCCTCCACGCCATAGTTGATTCCATTTGGATACAAAAGAAAGATGTTATAAACAATGAGTATAAGGATTTAAAAACTGAAATAGAAAACAAAACTGGATTTCCAATTTCATTTGAAGGTATATACAAGTGGATTGTATTTGTTCCTTCAAAGAATAATGCTATACTGCCAGTTTCTAATCGCTACTTTGGTGTCTTTGAAGATGGAACTGTAAAAATGAGGGGAATAGAAGCAAGAAGACATGACACTGCTGAATTCTTTTCAAACGTTCAGCAAGATATTTTGAACATAATGTCAGAAGCTAACTCGATCAAAGAAGTTAGAGATTTGATGCCAAAAGTCAGGGATATTTTTCAAATGCATCTGGAGCTTTTGAAGTATAGGAAGGTTTCCATAAATGATTTGGTTCTAACAAAGAGGATATCGAAAAATGTAGACGAGTATGAAAATAGGAATACGGTTGAACTGGATGCATTACTGCAATTAAAGAATGCAGGTAAATCGCCTAAAGCAGGACAAATATTGAAATATGTAATAACGGATTATTATCGAAAAAATTCAAGAAAAAGAAGTATTCCGGTTGAATTAGTAAATTCAAAGACAGTGTACGATGCGAAAAGGTATTCTGAATTATTAGTAGAAACATGTAATTCTGTTACAGAACCCTTTGGACTAAAGTTGACAAATGAGTAATTAACATCAGATATCAAATTCGTTATTTTTGACATCAATATTATCTAGAACCACTGTTTTGATTTATAATAGTCATTAATTTTTGTCTTTATTCCTCTTTATCCGTCTGATAGACTTTCTCCAAGCTTTTCTCTAATTTAACACTGGCATACGATGACAATTAAAAATATATTAAATAAAATTGCACACTATTTTGCTATCAATAACTATTTTTTTATTATATGTTAATTATTATTTTGTCCTTCTCTTGGCCCACTTGAGTTTCATTTCGTTTAGAAGCTCAAAATTTTCATAAATAAATGGTCTTGTTTCCCTCATTCCTTCTATTGTTGATTTTGCCTTCTGCCAGAAGGGACCAGGATTAAAAACATCAAAGTATAGATTAGTATCAATCAGTCGCCTTTTTACTAAAGTACCTGAAAGCTCAAAAAAACCACAAACCCGAATAAAATGGCATCTTTCTTGAGATGTACCATGATATTTTTGTTTATATGCTTCATAGCTTTTTGCATTGAAATCCTCAAGGAACCAGAGAATAGATTCTCTATTTCGATCATATATATCGTAAAGTGAAAACAGTATATCTACATCTTTATTTACCAATAGATGTTAATATCATCCAAAGGATTAAAATATTTTTGATACAGTTTGTATTGAAGTTGAAACACAGAATACATTCATCTGAGAATCAGATATTACGATTACGACATAGTAATGTAAAATGATAGTTTTTTTCTCAAGCTCCTCTCATGCAGTTAAAAAAAACTTGGTTAAATCAATTGGAGACGGTTTTTTAAATCCATTGCTCGATTTCTAATAGTTACTTCCGTAACTCCCGCAGCATCTGCGATGTCAACCTGTCTTACTGTCTTCCCCTCCATTTGGAGTGATACATATAGTACTGCTCCCGCAAATCCCATGGGATCTTTCCCTGCAGAAAATTCTAGTTTGAGCGCTTTTTTCATAAGATCACTTGCATGCCTTGTCGTCCTTTCACTTAATTGGATTTTATTTGCAATTTTTTCTATACACTGGAAACAATTTATTTCTGGTATTTTTCTTCCTAAGTGAAATACAATATCCCTGTAAATTTTTGCGATGGCTTTTCTGCTTATGTTACTTGCTTCAGCAAGTTCATCAATTGTCCTCGATACTCCCAGTTCCCTGCACGATATATAAAGGCATGCAACAAGAGCAGCGCTTATAGTTCTGCCTCTTATTAATCCATCCTCTTGAACCTTTCTGTATGTGTATGCAGTTTTCTCAACTACTGAAGGTGTGAGACCTAATTTATCCTTCAGTTTATCCAATAACATGAAGGCTGTAGTAAAATTACGTGAAGTGCTATCACGGAAAAGAGTACGTGAATCCCATATTCGTAGTCTGTTCATTCTAGCTTGCATTCCTGAATCAATAAATTGTCCAGTAGAATCCTTGTTTGTTTTGCCAATCATAGTCGATAAATTCATATCGTGCACTGCGAGAGAAAATGGCAAACCTATTCTACTCTTATCTGTCTCAGGGTCATTGAAATTTCTCCATTCTTTACCATTTTCTTCTATACCATCTATCGCGACTGTTCCACAGTTACTACACACAATCTCACCGGATACTAAATCAGTAACCATCTTATTCTCTTTTATATTACAAATTGAACACGTAGTTAGCTTTGACATTATAACGATTTAAGTACTTATATATACGCTGATCAAGTATTTAAGCGTTGTACCATTTGACTGAAATGAAAAACTAGCAAAAATATCGATATGAAGCGTCGGGATTGAGGCCTCCTTTTAAAGAATTTCCAAATTTAGAATATGATACTTTTATTGATATCCTAATTATCGATTATATACAAGGACAATAGATATATGTCATTATCCAATCATTTTTTTGATAATCATTAACACGAATTGTATCTTGTAGCTCTTTTATAATATATTGCGTAAATAAGAGTAGATTGACCATGAAGGTCGGATCTAACTCAAAGTCAATACAATATCTGTTCGAAAAACATACTAAACGAACACTGTTTGAGAATAATCTTGAAAACGAGATTGAATGTCCTAGATGTCATGATGTGATGACTTTATGTTCTGACTTTGATTTTCTCTATTATAAGTGTGAAGAGTGTCATCTGCCTCTCTATACCGCTCCTAATTCAGATTGCTAATTTTGGTGACTTAATTAAATTTCTACGATAATCCACATCCGTATGCAGACACAGAATCTTAGGGACTACTGAGTTACTAATGTATGTAGAGACATTAGGTTGCATACACATTTATTTTTCAATACCATAATTTTTTATAGTTTCAATGTCGGGAGTAAAAAAATCTGTAACTTATTTACTTATTGTAGCATTGTTTGGGATAATAATTTATCAAAATCCCTTTTGCTGTACTTCTGTCTATTCTCAGGAAACAGAGCTCAAATATATAAAACAGCTTGGAATGAAAGGCATTGAAAAAGGACGGTTTACTTCTCCTCATAGTCTTGCAGTTGATAATCTTGGTAACATTTACGTAGGAGATACCGGAAACAAACGCATACAAAAATTCTCGCCAAATGGTACATTTCTTACTAGTTGGGGTTCTGAAGGAACTGGTGATGGAGAATTTTTGGGTTTGCATGACGTTACGGTTGACCCTGAAGGAAAATTTGTTTACACAGTTGAGCTTAAAAATCATCGAGTTCAAAAATTCGATCCTAATGGGACCTTCATCACAAAATGGGGATTTAATGGCACAGGGGGTCGCGATTTTATGAGGGCTCCACATCAAATTGCGGTAAATTCTCTTGACAAAGTCTATTTGACTGATTCAAATGCTAACCAGATTCTAAAATTTTATGATAATGGTACTTTTATAGGAACTCTCGGATCAAAGGGCGTAGGTCCAGGTCAATTTAATACTCCTCATGGGATTGCAATTGATGCTAAGGGCAATAT
>JAATVL010000215.1 GCA_014523525.1 Nitrososphaerales archaeon TH703
ATGAATTGTATTATGCTGATGAGGTATTCTTAACAGGAACGGCAGCTGAAATTAAGTCAATTGGTGAAATTGATAAAATAACCATTGCTAATGGAAGAACTGGAAAAATTACAACAAAGTTACAAAATCTTTACAATCAAATAGTACATGGTAATAATGAAAAATTTAAGAAGTGGCTCACATACATTCATTGAAAGATAGATATTCACTTCAACCTTATATTGTATTCTAGTGAGTAAGAGTTAAGGGTTTGAGAGGGATAGTGAGAATGAGTCCTCTAGAGAGGAGATTCATTTAATATTAATGCAAGGAGGGCTGATCTTAAATCTTTACCATAAGACGCTTGCTTAAAGTAAATCGCATTAGATTTACTATCTATATCCTTCGATATCTCATCTATTCTTGGTAACGGATGCATAATAGATATATCAGGTTTAAACTGTTTCAGAATATTACTATCAATTGTATAAGCTCCTTTAACTTTTTCATATTCTTGCGGATCTGAAAATCTTTCTTTCTGAATTCTGGTAACGTACAGTATGTCTGAATTTTTAAGAACTTTCTCATTAATCTCTACCAGTTCTACAATTTTCATCTTATTTTTTAAACCATAGATCGACTCTTGTCGAATTTGTAATGTTGGTGGAGAGACTAGAATGACTTCAACGTCATAATTGGAAAGACCATATAATAAGGAATAAATGGTTCGTCCGTATTTCAAATCTCCCAAGATACAAATCTTTAATCCATCAATTTTCTTTTTTTCTTTTGCTATTGTATATAAATCAAGCATTGCTTGCGTTGGATGTTCTTCACTTCCACTACCTCCATTAATGATTGGATGATCAGAAATTTCGGCGGCAAATTTACTTGAACCATCAAGTTGGTGACGTAGGATTATGATATCTGAATAAAGATCCATAACTCGCACAGTGTCCTGTAAACTTTCTCCTTTCTCTATTGAAGATGATCTTAGATCGGATATTCCAATTGAGCTTCCACCTATTGACGCCATTGCTGCTTCAAAACTCATTCTAGTCCTGGTACTTGGTTCATAAAACAGATATCCCATTATTCTGGCTTTTCCGAATTCGTCTTTTTCTTTAGGTTTTAGCTTCTTTATTTTATCGGTTTTATCAAATAAGAACTCAAGATCATCTTTCTCGAAATCTTTAATTGAAACAACATCTCGATTAAAGAATCTATTAGCCTTCACTCACTATCACTATCATAATATGATAATGCCCCTTTACAAAAAGATTCTTATCAGAATTCAAATAAAATGATAACTTTCTATATAGCATATATTAGAGATTTTTTAATTAAATTTGCAGTTTGAATAAGAACATATCGACTTTATTTTTTGTTTTGGTGTTAACATTTGCAATATTAATTCAGAATGAGAGTGCATCTACATTTGGCCAAGCCACCGATACAACAACTAAAAATTATTCTAATTTGACTATGCCCATTAAAAATACCACAATATTAGATAATAAATCTAAGATGCAATTCTTTGGTTTAGCTGATCAAAAGAACTCCTCTGTTAAGACTGTTACCTATACCCCAAAATATTTATGCGGAAATGTAACTTCTGATGAAGGTCCGGTAAGACCAGGCCATTATGATACTGATATGAGTATCCTTAACAAACAAGATTATCCGATAAAAATCCTTTGGAACGTCATACCTAATGATGGTAATTCATCAAATTCAATCATCAAGATTCTTAAATCTGAAAGCTCAACTGCTATAACATGCAAAGATATTCTACGGTTAGTTACTGATAGAAAGAACTTACAGGAAGGATTTGTTTTGATATCTCTACCAATAAGCGGTAATATCATTGGTGCATTCCCGGATCCTAATAATCCAGAAGCATCAATTTTAAGATCTATTAATGATTCACAATCAAATTTGATTGATGTCCAGGTATTTTATACAGCAAACGCACTACCTAAACTTCCTAGTGAAATGATTTTCAATAAGATTGATTTTAGAATTTTAAGTGATCCAAGTGGAAAAATACCCCAATCATTTTTGAGGCAATTGCTAGAGGTTTCATTATTGTCCAATACGAATCAAATTTACGACCAAGTATTTCGTCTTAAGTCTCTATTAAAGGAAAGATTTAATTTATCAGATTCTGAATTGAATGCTATTAATATTCAAATCGAAAGTTCTGATATAGATGCGATTTTTACAAACGATGACCATGCAATATCATCATCACGCCTGAGTCCTAACATATACTTTAGGTGATAACTGGATTAAAGGAAAGCTGCAATTTTGCTGCTGGCAATTAAATAGGTTGTATTATAATTAGAAGGATCAAGATCTATTAGAGTAAGTTATACTTTTAGTGCCCTACTTATCATTATTAATTCAGGCCCCGTAGTTAAATTACCTACTATAACTGAGCTGAAATTAGCTAAGATTCCCGATGATAGGAAAGGTGAGCCTCCGTTGACGGTAGCTGGTTCTGCTTCGACTTGAAGTATTTCGGATATTCTGCTGATTTCCCAATCATTAGCTATTGGATGAACAATAGCTCCAGCATTTGTAGCGACTATCATCGATCCAACCTGGACATATCCCCCGATTGAGAATGTTTGAATAGGAACGCCTAAAATATCTTTAATATTTTGATCCGCTTCCCCTTTGAATAAATTTGAAACTACTGCTCCCTTATCATTTGCTGAAATTAAGTTTCCGATTGCAGTAAACTTACTTTTTAGTCGGTCCACATTTAAACCTGTTTGCTTCAAGATTCGGATCTCATCATCTGAAACAGTGTATGGTAATAAGATTCCATTGTTATTCATAACCGTCATTGGTCCTATCAATCGGGTCCCCGCTATTGAAACATGTATTATTTTTTCTATATCTAAATATTCTTTTAGTTTTTTGGCTTTTGTTTCTGCAAATCCAAATGGGAGTAGAAGAGTATCATTATTTGTTCGTACAAATAAACCCACATTTGGACTTCTGTAAACATCATACTTGTGGATCACCAATTGTTTATTCTCTCCATTATGTGAGTGTTATATGACAATATTTCTCTTATGTACGACTGAGATAAGAAACTATCTACCGATTTAATTTTATGTTTTAAAACTACTTGGCAAGGCAGCAACTACTGATAATTCCTACATTATGTATGAAGTATCTTGCTAAAAATAAAAATGTGAATGGTGGATTTATCCTGACATGCAGGAGCTAAAACCACATTCAATGCACAAATTGCATCCTTCAGTAATAATCAATCTTGCATTACATGACGGACATTCTTCGTACTCAAACTCATTTGGAGATGCAGCCATGCTCATTTTTAGTTTAGATTGAGAAATATTGATTGTATTATCTGTTGTTACCATTTCTTCTGTACTTCTGAAGACTTTTTCAACTTGTGTCATAACATACTCTTGCTTTACGTTACTATGAATATGATCAATTACATAGGCACTTGGTTTTACAATAAATTTTTTCTCCTTTTCATTTCCGGTTATATGGAGCACCTGTTCATGTCTAGAGCCATCTCTATAAACTGTAACCCCCTTTAATCCCAATTCGTGTGACAAAAGATAAGCTGCCTTTATGTCTTCCACTGTAACGTCTGATGGCATGTTAATAGTCTTTGCTATTGCATTGCTAATCCATTTCTGCCAAACTGCCTGAGCCATTAAATGATCAGTCCAATGTACGTCAATAGCTGTTACAAATATTTTCTGTAGTCTTTCTGGAATTTCGGCCAATCCTCTTACAGAACCATAATTATTAGCAATCTTTGTTAGAATTTCATCATTATACAATCCATTTTCCTTCAGTACATTCTCGAATATGCTATTTGTATAGAAGAACCTTCCTACAGTAACCCGTTTTTCAAAAACTAGTGCAAATACTGGTTCAACACCATTTGAGGTGTCAGCTATCATAGATAAAGTTCCTGTAGGAGCGATTGTAGTGGTCCATGAGTTTCTAATTCCATATTTTTCTATCTTCTCAACTAATGAATCCCAGTCGTATGAGTGATATCGCTTTGGAATTTCATAGTATCCTGCTACTGGTATCATTTTTCCTTCAACATAATCAGTCTGATTGAATAACGGAAAAGCTCCTCTTGCTTTGGCAATCGCAACGCTTTCTTCCATGCTATAATAAGATAGGGTTTCTGCTATTCTATTCATAAACTCATAACCTTCTTTTGAATTGTATGATATTTCTAGGGTAAATAAAAGATCAGCAATACCCATTATTCCGAGGCCTATTCTCCTTGTTAATAGCGTATTGCGTTCAATTTCTTCAACAGGATACTTGTTCATGTCTATAACATTATCTAAAAATCTCGTAGAGAGGCGTATTGCCTGCTCATAACGCTGCCAGTCAAATTCATATTTTCCATCAATATTACGCTTAACAAAATTGGCCAAATTAATAGATCCTAAATTGCATGATTCATATGGATAGAGTGATTGTTCGCCACACGGATTTGTTGCTCTAAGAGGTCCTTCTTTTACATTTATGCAGGGATTATATTTGTTGATATTGTCGAAAAATATGACACCTGGCTCAGCGCTTTTCCAGGCGCTGAAGGTAATTAGATCTAAAAGCTGATGTGAATCAATCTGCTTGATTGGTTCATTGGTTGTTGGATTTCTAAGAGTGTATCTGTGATTATTTTCGTTAATTATTGATTCCCAGAAATCACTCCAAATCCCAACGCTTACATTAAAGTTTTCAAATATACCTGGTTTGGTTTTGGCTGTGACGAACTTTTCAATATCAGGATGCCAAGATTCCATTATTCCCATGTTTGCTCCCCTCCTTTTTCCACCTTGTTTTACCACGTCTGTAATTGTGTCTATAATTCTCATAAAAGAGATCGGTCCTGAAGCAACTCCAGAAGTTGATGCTACTATATCACCTTCAGGACGGAGATTAGAATAGTTAATACCAACCCCTCCACCCGATTTGAATATCATCGCTGCATCAGTTGAGGATTTCATTATCTCTGACATGTCATCTTTCATATCCAATACAAAGCATGCTGAGAGTTGACCAAGTCTTGCGCCAGCATTCATAAGAGTAGGTGTATTTGGTAGGAAGTCTTTTGACACCATCAAATTATAATATTCAATGATTCTATCAGAATACTTTGACAAGTTACCTTCGGCAATCAGTCGTAGAAGATCTTTAAAGCTAATTTTCATATGGCCGCTTTTTGCCAAATGAATGTAATGTCTAATCAATGATTCAAAGTGGTATCTATTAAGATAGTAATTGCCAATTTTTAGTTTCAGGTGAAAATCATCTATTTTTTTATAGTATTCTTCAGCTTCGGTGATATTTTGAACTACTACATCGTTATTAGAGTACAATTCAGTATCGTGGAGTATATCAGGGATTGTTACGAGAATTGCGACTCGTTCAAAAAGTGATCTAGGATTTTCGATTATCTCATTATTATTATCTCTTAACAAGTAGCGTGAAGCTAGGACCCTGAGAGAATTAATATCAAAGGATTTATCCACTTCGTCAAGGTCCTTCTTATTTAGAATTTTCTTCTTTTCATCTCTGATCTTGCGTCGTTCGTGTCTGTACAGGATGTAGGCCTTGGCGGTCTCTGAAAGTCCTTCCTCAATTAAAATCGATTCGACCATGTCCTGCACATCTTCAACGCTAGGAATTCGGTTGGTATCAAAAACGGAAAATTGTTGATCCATTTTTTGTACAACTTTCTCTGATAATTTTTCAGCAAGCTTGTAATCTGCTTTACCTGCAGCCATTAATGCTTTGTGGATGGCATTAGAAATCTTTGAATTCTTAAACTCGACTAATCCTCTATCCCTCTTCCTAATTTGCGCTATTGGTTTTGTGTTTTTATTCGAAGAATCATCAACCTCAGTAATTTCTTTTGCCATACCCCTTTATACAGCTATAGCTTAGCTTAAAAATATTATCTTACTAAAAAATAATATAATGAAGGTTTAAACTATTTGATTCAATATGATTATATTCATAAATTAGTGGAACGGTATTTTTGACATACTTCGGACATATCATTCTACAACCAAGACAAAATACGAATACGGTCGACTGACTCTTAGGCTAGGATCCATAAGATAAGTAATCTTTTGTATGATGACTCTTGACACAATCAAATTGGTATGATTTATAATTATGACTTTATCAGAAATACTATGAGGGCCTTCCACAGACATCTAGGAAGCTTTATGGCTGAGATTGCAAATTCTTTATTATGGTAACAAATGTGTTTTATGGAGGGCATGTGACTAACCAAATTGGATTCAGGACTAGCTCCCAAGTTCTTTTAGATTCAACTCAGAACTCGATGTTTATATCTTAGTTTAAACAGTTGTATAAACAACGAAAGAAGGTATCGGCAGGACTTGAATCCGCGCTCCCCTATTTAGCAGGTAGGCCTATTTTCCTTTCTACGCTACGAGCCCGCTTTTATTTAGAATTCTAATGATTTATAGTATGGAATGGTTTAAAGCTGAAAGTGTTTTATACTTCCCTGGTCCTTACCTTTCCTATAAGTAGATGAGCGTTCACTCCTC
>JAATVL010000216.1 GCA_014523525.1 Nitrososphaerales archaeon TH703
AGAAAAAGATCGTGCTACATACTCTTTTTTACAATGGTTTGTAAGCGAACAAATAGAAGAAGAAACATTATTTGAAACCATTCTTCAAAAGTTCGAGGTAGTTGGAAGAGACAAACTAGCCGTATATCAAATTGACCAATCCTTGGCCTCAATTAGATCTGAGATTATGACTAAAGGAGTTAATCAGCAACAACCATGAGCCCACGATTATAGTCAATGGGTTCGAATCGCACTATCCGCACTTTACTCGAAATTTGTTAAACTGTGGAAATAAAATTAAATAATCAATTCTTGCACTTTCTTCATGTCCATTCAAGCAAGCTTTTGAAGTAAATATAAAACAAAAAAACAGTATCAAAATGATAAACAAACTCATGAAAAAGCTAGTTAGTTAAGAAAAAGAAAGAAAGAAAGGCTTACTTTTCTTCCAATTCTTTGATCCTCTCCTTTATTCCTTTGACCTCCTTCTCAAGACCATCACTGTATTCCTTCAGCAACGAAATCCTTTCCTCCTTGGTCAGGAAGTTTCTTACTCGGTCAACTCCTATTCCACAGCATCCGTACCCCATTTAATCACCTCCATGTATACCATTATCGGTCATACGATATATAGCAAAAGGATGTATTTATATATATCGGACATCCAATATGATGTGTATGCGAGAACACGGTGGTGAATGTTGCGATATGAGAGGACTGTTGGGATTTTTAATTCTCTTTATACTCTCAAAAAAACCAATGCATGGACAAGAAATAGCTAATGAACTCGCAAAAAGAAGAGGGGAAAAACCAAGTCCCGGAACAATTTACCCAGCTCTTAAGAGTCTAAAAGATTTGGGTTTTCTGAGTGAAGAGAAAGAAGGCAAAACTATAACCTACGGGCTTTCACCTAAAGGTGAAAGGGCCCTCGAAATAGCCAAGAAAAGGTTTACGAGAACATTTTTGGGGATTATTACATAAGCAGCATTTTCAGGTCTGGTATCTTTAGGTTATTTCTTCAGACCTAGTGGGAACATAGCTTATACTATTACATTGTAAGGTGAATTGTAATATTCTTTTCATAAAATATTTGGAAAACAAACCATAAAGTATTATAAATTGTAGTATTATGCAAGCATTGATCACTATTAACAAAGACCTGGATTCTGTAACTTCAATTCTGTACGACACTCTAAAAATAACACCATTTAAAAGAGACTATGATACCTCATTTGGAAAAATAGCTAATATTCTAAAGCGTTATGATCTAAGGGAAAACCCAAGAAACCTGCGTTTTAGATTTACTTTGTTTATGCAAGAATTTTTTGATTCTATTCCACAAGATCAGTGGAATTTAAAAGATCCCACGTTCATAAAACAATCGGAAGAATTTGCAATTAGAAAGTTTAAGGAATGGATATTAGAACAAGTAACATAACCGCTTTTTTGAATATACTATTACATAGTATTATAAGTTCACTGACATCATATAAAGTGCTTCATGAACGAAGCTGTCGCTCATCAAAATCTAATGATTTGAGTTCCACAATCAGTCCTTGGTCCCATTTATATTTCACTTTCATTAACTCTGACACTTCTGCAGCTAATCGTGTTTCCTTCATTGGATTGACTATTCGTGCGAGACCAATAAAATTCAAACCGTTAACGCTGAATGAAATCCTCGGATTATGGCTAATGTTTCGAATCCAATGTGCACTTGTTCTGAGTTCTGACATTACGTAATATTTTCTGTTACGCTTTACATACCATATTTCTATTCTATGCTTTTTGTCCGTTTTCCAGCCCACCGTTGTCAAATATAGGAATTGTGGTTCATTCAATAGTTCATCAAATCGTACCTTAAGATATAATCAAAGTATTATCATAAATCTTTGGTTGACACATTATCCTGATATATTGTAAGGCGGAATACGATTTTAATCTAAAGGTTGTAGACGCGAATTGATCGAAATTAGAAGAATTTATATCAAGATCATAATAAGTTGAATCACAAGCGAATAGTAAAGATGGATGCATATCTGGAAGAAGAGCTATATGACATTCTAATATATTGTATACAGAATCCTGATGCTTCAGATTTCGAAGCCAAAAAACAAAGAGTATCTACGATTGGTAAAGAGCTTTTTGCCGATGGAGGCACGGACGCTATGGAGAATATGTTTTATTCAATTGAATTTAGAATAAAAGAAGAAATTGGCAAGGAGGCCAAACCATATCGGTCGTGGTGGAACGGTATATCGAATGAATGGAAATATTAGAAACAAGATGATGTAGTACTACTGTAATTATTAGTCATAATACGCCAGTTACATGTTTTATACTAAATGTCCGAACTGGCTATAAAGTTGCTTAAATTTTATAGAGAAGAATTATTTTTTACAGATAAATATCATAAGTTGTATTACAAAATTAAGTCAAATTGAATTGAATCTGTATAAATCATCAACACCTTGTGCAATGTGTCATCAGCTGTCCCTTACTGATAGAATGATAAATGCAAGAATAGGAAAAATATGCATAAAATGCGACATTCAAATGACCAAAGCAAGAAATAAGGTCAAGATAAGCAAAACAACTAAGGCTCCTAAAAAATTACTTAAACAGTTGAGTTAATTGAAGATTTGAATTTTAGAATACTTATATGTAAAGTACTTGGCACTTAAAGGTCGGGAGTCAGATTATGAAATCTGAAAAAAGGGAAAAGTGTGGAATTCTTTATCAATCACCCGGTTGTCATCCTTTTGTAAAATGGGCAGGAGGAAAGAGCCAATTAATACCTCAAATAATTAGGCTCATGCCACCAAAATTTGCAAGATATTTTGAACCATTCCTTGGTGGAGGTGCTGTATTCTTTCATATCGCTTCCTATAATAGGAACGCACTCCTTTCTGACATCAATATGGATTTGATTAACGCTTATAAGGTTATACGAAACCATGTAGAAGAACTTATTATAGCTCTAAAATACCATCAAACTGAATACAATAAATCTCCAAAAAGATACTACTATCAATTACGGGATACAACAGAAGTGCTCGATAAAATAGAGAATGCTGCTCGATTTATAACACTAAACAAAACATGCTACAATGGACTGTATCGTGTGAATAAGAACGGTTTATTTAATGTTCCAATTGGAAGATACAAAAACCCGCTAATTTGCGATACCATTAACTTGAGGAAAATGAATATAGTTTTGAGACAATGTGCATCATATTTGGGAGTAACCGACTATAAGAAAATATTAATTGAAAAGGCAGTTAAAGATGATTTTGTATACCTCGATCCACCTTTCCATCCGATCAGTAATACTGCAAATTTTACTAGCTACACTAATAATGGTTTTACTCTTGAGGATCAAAAAGAGCTTGCAATAATATTCAAAGAATTGACAAGAAGAGGATGTAAGCTATTACTTAGTAACTCAAATACGGAGGAAATTAGAAGGCTTTACTCAGACTTTTCTCATCTTACTGAAGTAGCTCTTGTGAACAGATCCATCAATGCAGTTGGCTCTAAACGTGTAGGACATAATGAATTATTGATAAGGAATTATTCATGATAACGTGTAATATTGGATTAGTAACTTAACCTATTGCATTTTTCAACCTACTGCTTTTCTTACTAATGTATAGAAAAGAAAATAATAGAAAAGAAAACTTAGAACTTTAATGTAATTCACATGATGTATTAGTACTAAAAATTGCTGTAGTAATTAATGGCCAGTCATGAAGAGATTATATTGGGATTAAATGTTATCACTGCATTTATAACTATGTGGACAAAATTATTTTTGTATGAATTCGCAAAGTGACACATACAACAATAGCGTATTCCTTTCACCTAGGTCAATTGCAGTAATAGGTGCCTCCGAAAAACCAGGAATAGGAAGGGCGATTTTTAGCAACATTAAAAATGGCTATAAAGGGAAAATCTATCCAGTTAGCCCTACTAATGAGTATGTATCTGGAATGAAGGCATACAAAAGTGTCCTAGACATACCAGACGATATAGATCTTGCCGTTGTGGCCACTCCAAACAGGATTGTCCCCAAGGTTATGGAAGAAGTAGGAATGAAAAAAATTCAAGGTTCCATTATTGTTTCAGCAGGATTCAAAGAAGTTGATGAGCAAGGCGCCATTCTTGAAAGGGAAGTCGCCGCCATTTGTAAGAAATATGGTACTAGGGTGATCGGTCCAAATTGTTTGGGTATAATGAGTTTATCAAAACAAAACATGATGAATTGTACATTTCTGAAAATTACACCAAAACATGGGAATATTGCTCTTGTGTCACAAAGTGGAGCTATTTGTGCTGCTACTGTCGAAGATGCTATGGCACAGGGAATAGGTTTCTCAAAAGTAATTAGTATGGGTAACAAAATAGATGTTGACGAAAATGATGTATTAGAATTATTGTGTCATGATCCTGAGACTTCAGTGATCATAATGTACCTTGAAGATATTCATGATGGCAGAAGATTTATGGAAATTGGGAGGAAAACAACTAAGCAATACAACAAACCTATAGTTGTTATAAAGTCTGGAAGAACACCAGAAGGTGCAAAGGCAGCAATGTCTCACACAGGCGCTTTGATGGGAGCTGATGAAGTATATGATGCACTATTTTTGCAGAGTGGTGTAATCAGAGTTGATACAATGCAGGAGCTTTTTGATCTGGCAACTGCATTTTCAAAGCAACCAATTCCTAAAAATGACAAAGGTACGGTAATTGTATCAAACGCAGGCGGACCTGCCATAATATCCACAGATGCATGTTCAAAATATGGAATGATACTAACTGACATAACCACGTCAAGAGAAGCAATTGCTAAAGTTATACCTGCTCACGGATCCGCAAGGAATCCAGTTGATATTGTGGGAGATGCAGATTTTAATCGATTTGAAAAAGTCCTGAATGAAGTGGTATCAAATCCTAATGTGGGATCGATTGTTACAATGTGTACTCCGTCCGCTACTCTGGACTATAATGATCTTGCAAGAACTATAGTCAAGACTACTGCTAATTCTGGAAAAACCTCTCTTGCAGCACTTATGGGTCTTGCAGAAGGAACAGAAAATAAACAAATCCTTTCCGATGGAGGTATTCCCCACTTTCCATATGCAGAACCAGCAATAAGGACACTGAAAGCAATGTACGATTTTTCTAATTGGAGTATAAGAAAAGAAACAGAAGTTAAGAAATTTAATATTGATAAGGAAAAAGTCAAACAAATTTTTGATAGAGTAAGGAATGATGGAAGGAAGCACCTTTTGGAAGAAGAAGGTTACGATGTATTGAACGCATATGGCTTTCCAAGACCAAAAAGCTATCTTTGTACAAACGAAGAAGAATGTGTAAAGAAGGCCGAAGAAATTGGCTATCCTGTCGTTATGAAAATTGTGTCGCAAGACATAATCCACAAATCAGATGCTGGAGGAGTAAAAGTAGGTCTTAAAAATAAGCAACAAGTTTCATTTTCTTTCAATGAAATAATTGCCAATGCAAAGAATTACAAGAAAGATGCAAAAATTAAAGGAGTACTTGTGCAGCAGATGATAGAATCTGCCAGAGAAACAATTCTTGGTGCAAAACACGACAAGCTCTTCGGTCCTTTAATCATGTTTGGGTTAGGAGGAATTTATGTTGAAGCTCTCAAAGATGTGGTATTCAGATTGGCTCCTATTTATGAAGAAGAGGCAATGAAAATGGTCGAGTCAATCAAAACATACAAGATATTGAAAGGTATAAGAGGACAACCACCATCAGATTTAAAGGTATTAGTTGAGTGCCTCTTGCGACTATCTCAACTGGTTACAGATTTTCCTGAAATTACAGAATTTGATATGAATCCATTATTGGTATTGGAAGAGGGAAAAGGAGCCTGCGCAGTCGATGTAAGAATCGGCCTTGCATAAATACCTAAAACAAAATTATTTTATTTTTAGATTTCTATTCTAACTATAACTATTCATTAGTAATCTTTTTGCCACATTCAGTACAAAATTCTGCATCGCTTTCATTTTGATAGCTACAATAAGAACATTTACCTAATTGATTGGATTCTGAAGGTTCTGAATTTTCAAGTAAAATTATATCACCAATTTTTGAAATATTCTTCCAAGCAACTTCAACATTTTGATTGTTGCTCTTTTTAGGGATCTTGAGATTTATCTCCATTTTGCCCTTAGAAGTTCTTTTAAGACCAATTTCCTCAACATTACCGATCAACATAGCATCCCAGTCATATGCAGGCATTCCGACAAGAGATTGAATTGAAATAAAATCATTTTGTATGACAGGAGATTGTGGTGGATTGATAGTGGTTTTGGAACTTTTACCAGTATCTTTTGTATCTGATACTTGAGTATTTGATAATTTGGATGATTTAGATTCTTGTTCTTGCTGTAATTCTTCTGGAGCATCAAATTTTCTATACTGCGCAATTGTACTCTTGCAAGTATTACATTTGTATTCGCCTTTCTCATACAATGTCACACCCTCACCAAGATCTTCGTTGGGATTTTCAAAACTGATACTTGGTGACCCCTCATAGTCTTTATCACATTTGTTGCAATGGTACTTGACACTTCTGTCTGAAGGAAGCCTTCCTATACCTGCCAAAAATAACTCTGGCCCTCCTAGATTGCCTTTTTTCTGCTCTTCATCTGTAATATGGGCAAGCACATATCCACCAGAACCGCGTAATTTTTTCTCCCTCAGTTCTTGATTTTGACCCTGATCCTCCATCATATTTTTATTATCACTTGTGTAGAATTTAAATTATCAAGTCCAAACGAGATCAATCAAACCGTAGTAGCAGGGAAAAATAGACAATTGAGAATGATTAATTTCAATATTATTTGATCAGAATTTTGTATCATCACACTTATATCTCCGATAAAAGCTCAGTAACTTAACTAAAGGTGCGGCAGGTAAGTTAAGTGAAAAAATACGACCTTTCCAGATCTTCCGTAACTTTTGTCAAAAACAAGATTTGAATTGAAAATGGTATCATTTGAAGAATTAGGTCTAAATATGTCTCTAGTTAGGGCAGTTAAAGAAATTGGAATGGATAGCCCTTTTCCGATCCAAGAATATTGTATTCCACTTATTTTAAAAGGTAAAGATGTGATAGGACAAGCACATACAGGTACCGGAAAAACTGCTGCATTCTCTCTTCCTCTAATAAATAGAATAAGATCAAAAGGACCAATCCAAGCTCTAATTATTGTTCCAACAAGAGAATTGGCTATGCAAGTCACAACTGAAATTAAGAAATTCTCAAAATATATGGGAACAAGATGTTTAGCTATCTATGGAGGACAGGGCATTAACATACAAAAAGAACACCTTAGAAGGGGAGTACAAATTATCGTGGCAACACCTGGCAGACTAATAGATCATTTAAAGCAAGGTACGATTCAACTAGAAGATGTAAATTATGTAGTTTTAGACGAAGCTGATAGAATGCTTGATATGGGATTTATAGATGATATAAAGTTCATTCTTTTTTATGTAAATGAAAGAAGGCAGACATGCCTATTTTCCGCAACGATGCCTGTTGAAATTTTAAGACTATCTAGGGAATATATGAAAGACCCTGAACAAATTAGACTCAATGAAGCTGAAATTAGTTTAGAAACAATTGATCAATCTTATCTAATTGTGGAAGAGCGAGAGAAATTTAAGCATCTTTGTAATTTTATTAAAAATAGAGAAAAAGGACAACAAACTATTGTTTTTGTTGCTACAAAACAAAGAACTCAGAGGATAGCCGATGAATTAAATAAACAAGGATTTCGAGTAATTACAATTCATGGAGATTTATCTCAAAGACAGAGAGACTATTCAATGCATAGATTCAAGAATGGAAGTGAAGATATACTTGTGGCCACCGATATAGCTGCAAGAGGTATAGATGTACCAGCTGTGGGAAATATTATCAATTATGATATACCTGAAGATCCATTGATCTATTTCCATAGAATAGGAAGAACTGCACGGGCAGGTGGAAGTGGTAAAGCAATTTCGTTAGTATCAAGTAGTAGGTATGAAGATTTTTCGAGGATTTTAAAACGTACAGAACTACCAATCAAGAGACTGAACGACGAAATAGGAATCGAAGTTCCTACATTGTATGTCAACAGAAACAGAGTCAATAGACAGAGGTCCTTTAATTATAATGGTCAAAGTAGAAGATTCGGCTTTACTAGAGGGGTTAATAGGGGTCGATACAATTATGGTAGACAGTATAATAATAGTCATTACAGAAGAGGATAAATATATAAAAATAATATTTTAGAGAATTACAAATAACATTTCAAGGAATCTAGTAGAAATACAATATAAAGACAAATCAATGTCAATTAGGAAACTATTCGATAAACTTAATTACTGTCTATCTAAATAGTCGTTAATTTCCGTACTCAAAGTTCTTTGGGAGTAATCTGGCAATCTTTTTTCAATTCTATGTCCGATACTTCCTGACATAACAACCTGTCACCAAATTTAATTCGCATTAATTTGATGAACTATCTTCAATTGCTTTGGCACATTTATCACAATACTTCTCTACTATTATTGCTCCTTCAGTACTGTATTTGACTAACTTTGTTGCGGGTTCTCCACATCCTATACAGAATCTTGAATTCTTTTCTGCGTTTGAAGTAAATGGCTCAATACTTTTCAGTTTCTTTTCTAACAATCACATCTTCTCTAATTATATAGAAAGAATGTACAATAAACTAGATAAAACTATTACTATAAATAAAGAATTATTATTGAGGTGGATGACTCATTGAAACATGATTATTCGTGTTGACATCCAGGCGCACCAACTAGAATATTATCTTGGCAATTCTTCTAAGGCCCAGCCACAGTATCGGAGCACCAAAGGCAACCATGGAATAACCTAAAACTGCAATTGAATACTCTAATTTAAGGAGAATCAAAAATCCGATGGCCCAAAATATCATAAAAGCTCCGGGAATTTGTACCCTTCTTGTGTAGACAGCAGATTGTATCAGCTGTTCTTTCGTGGGTTCATCATCCTGATAGAATGGTTTGAGGAGATATGTTGCCGACAATAAGAACAAGAATAATGAGACGATTAGTAAAATAACTGCAATTGCTTCAAAGTAATAATCGAACCACTCTTTGTCAATATTTAGCTTGGGTTCTGTCAGATATAATACTAGCAAAATTGCGCTTATACCGATGAACCAACTTGTAATAATTGTCTGTCTTTCATTTGCGATTTTCCACCCACTCAATATTATGCTCCTCCTACCGCAGATTAATAAAGGTTAGAA
>JAATVL010000217.1 GCA_014523525.1 Nitrososphaerales archaeon TH703
TACAATCTGCTCTAATTAGAGATATTTCATTGTCCCAATGCCCTCTGGCCCGTGAAATTAAAAATCTTTCCTTAGGAATAGAAAATATCTCATTCATCTTAAGGATTAATTTTGGAATATCTTCTGTGGCGTGAGCTACAGCATGTATGCTTGCAGAAAGTGTCAAACCTAATTAATTTCAGTAATATTTATAAAAATAAAACTCAAATTAAATAGAACTAGGCGCTTTTTTCCATCTCAGCAGGTGGCTCTTCGTTATTTTCGGTTTGATTTTCAGTATCAACTTTTTCGATAAGAATTTTATGTGATGATACAAGTTTAGTCTTCTTAATACCTATGTGCCGTAGCGTTGAAATCTTTTTTCCTTTTTCCTGAATTTCTCTATTAAATTCACTATTGTCGTCAGTAACTTGTTTTATGAAGGTATTGAGATCCCATTGTGGTAATCTTTCAGATAATAATTGATGTATTACTCTTCTTAACTCATGTTTCTTTGAAGTATTTATCCTGCGCTGGGTAAACGCAATAATTTCAACTCTAAATTCATGACCATCTTTTGTAGTATAATTATGAATGTGAGTAATCATGGAACTGCCTCTCCTGACTAGGCTTCTCAGGAACTCCTTTCCGTACTCATGTCCCCTGAATATTGTACTAGCAACACCCTCGTTTACCTTTTCGATTTCCACAAATACCTTTGTCTTATGATCAGCTGGATCCTGTTTCTTTATGTCAAATAATGTATTCTCTATAACTCGACCTATTGCGGTATTGGCATCTGTTATAGGAAGATAATTAATATGATGTCCTCCAAAATCTCCAAAAGAATTCGGTGAGTCAAGAATGAGCCATTGCTTGTCTCTCCATTTGTCTCTGACTCTCCCGCCTCTTCTTGAACCTTTAACCATAAAAAAATCGCCTACGACCAAAATATAAGTTGTGCGCTAAAACGCTTAAAAAAAAGTAAGGAGCTATTTTAGAAGTCCTGAAAAAAAAAAGTTAATCTGACAGTGGTTTCCCGTCAGATGAATACCTTACTTTTTTGCTTTCAGATGATGCAACAGGTGCAGAGCGGATTCGGTATCTTTTAGCTCTCGCTGAGCCTAAGATTATTACAAAAATTACAAAAGCCAGGGTAGTTATTGCATACATCCCCATGCTATCTGCCATGACATTGCCTTCTCAGAGCTTGTTTAAAAATATTTATGCACTCTGCTCGCTAATTTATTAAAATTTCTACAAAAAAACATAAACAAATTAGTAACTATTATTATTAAATAATAAAAATTAATTAATTTATAATGCAGAAATAAGAGCTCCCATTTTTAAGTACAGCTATGAAAGAATCGAGACAATAATAAATAATGAATCATGGAATTATTCTGTGAGTCTTGATGAATCAAGAATCTGCTCGGTGAAATTTGCTTTTGACATTAGACTGTCATTTAAAACTGAGATGACCAATTTGAGCTAATGCGAAAATAGTGAAAAAAAATAGATAGATAATACTGTTTCTTGCTCATCTGGATTACCCGATTTCTTCATTCAAAATCGCTATCTTCAATCAGAACCACTTGGATAGTAGCATTGCTTTTGATGAAAGTAAATCCCTTGAGGGTATCAATAATAAGGTAAAACTGTCATCATTTAAAAGACAATGTGGAAACTAATAGATTGAGCAGAACAAGAAAATGATGAAGATAATAAGAGAATTAAGAGAGTGATTTATGGTACATAATAGTTAGAAGATTCATTTGATTATTAAAAACTGATGGGCTTGCTATAATGAATCATAGATTGGTAAATTGGTGACCAACAGTATGCATTCGGTAACATGAATTTTACAAGATTTGATAGGTGGTAACGTCACATGTCCAAGTATTAATGCAGTATTCTGACACTTTCCATTTTGGAATTTGGAATGTCATTTTATCACTAAATAGTGAACACCATTTTAGGGCTAATCTATTTATACTCCCCGTGAATTCCACAATCAAGGATTTCGTAACCTACCAAACCGTTCTGTCCATTACCATCGTTATGAGCCTCTGTAAGACAGCGCTTCTGGTTCTCTCCACTAAGCTCGTATGCAGGCGAGCTCTTGAACTTTTGCCAGTCGACTGCGTCATGGTTTGTGCAGTCCTCTACGTCGACGCACTTCGTGAGTTCACATAGAGAACCTTTGTAGGCGAGCTCCTTGAAGTCCTTTTCCGACGGATGGTTAACGCCGTGGTTTTTTGGATCCCACTTCATATCCGCATACCCATCCTCGCATTCGACTTTTTTGGCTAAGGAGTAGTGCGTTGATAAAAATACCGTTAACACCAGCGTTGCAAGTAACACAACAGTAATGTATCTAAACACAAAACTTGTCGAGATTTGCACTTAATAAATCTTATTCTCTATAGGGTTCTGACTATTTTTATAATATTACAAATAATTTGAAATCTCTAGCCGAATCGTCTGTACCGTTAGCAGTTCCACTATTTAGTAATTAGCCATTACGTCATTCAGACAAATATCAGGCCTAGCTCCACAAAATCTTCCTGCATATGTTTATCGTGTTATACTCCTTTGGCATAGCCTTAAAGGAACTAACAAATCATTATGACTTGTCTGGTCTTTATGTAATTTATTTACCTGAGCTGTATCTCTTCATTCGTGACTCGCTTGTAAGATATAGTGATCTATGAGAGAAGTAGGAACACTTGCAGAGGTAAGTACTATTTCAAACGGAGCCTTATCTCCTGCCCCAACGGAAGGAGGATTTGCATAGGAAAATTGTGCTCCTACAACTTGATTGCTGATATCGTAAAAGGTTCCTATGATTTTTACATATGTTTCAGCAGATGGGGAATTATTTTTTACTTCGCCTACTACGTGCATATAACCTTCAGAATCCGTAAATGAATTATGGCTCAATATTTGAAGTCCACTGACATTATTTTTTGAAGCTGTGTTAGATTTGGATCCTTCCACCTCACTCATATTCATAAATGAGGGTATTTTGCTAATTTGATCTTGAACAGGTAAGAATTCTATAGAATCGATTACTTTTTTGAATTCAGGCAATAGTTTTGCTCGTGATTCCTCCGGATAAGTAACACCTATTGAGTAATAAGTGTCATTGAATGTTGCAAAAACATTAATTCCTCTTTCCTCTGCGCCATTATGTAAAAATGAGTATTCATATTGCCAACCTGGGTAATTTTTCCCAATAGTAGTTTGATTATCGTTTATAAAGGAAAAACCATTGAGAGAAGTAACCTGAGAGTTAAAAACATTTCTGACATGATCCATTAAAGACATACAATTACAACTTTCTTTAGAAAATTTTCGCAATAAAAAGCCAAATGTATAATTAGTATTAGTTCCATCCAAACCTAAAACACAAGTTGGTTGTTTATGGCAACCCTCATCCAACTCAACTACCTTTCCCCAGTCAGATGGATGTGACAGTCTAATTCCAATGTCTGGATTTTCAAATTGAGTAAACGAAGAGTTTTTATTGCCTGTTACTTCCGACAAGTTTTGAGCAAATGATGATTGTAAAACAATCTCTAAAGAGAGAACTACTAATAACTGTACTATGGCAAGCATCACAAATTTCATTGCTAAGCCCATATATTTGCATCATTAACTTTGAGTTAATTTGAATTTAAGGTTTCTCAAGTTTTAGTTCTAATTGAATCAGAAATTTCCAAACGTGGCATGGCTAACATTAAGGCTTTTGAAGGGAGAATAGATTTACTTTGGATTATAAGAACCACCTTTACTCTCAAAAAAACAATAGAAGTAACTAAGAGGAAGGAGAACAAGACATTTAACAATTTACCTAAAATTTACAAGAACCGTTTAGACATATACAAGTATATTGAATCGAAATACCCTTTTTTGTGGGGGATATCGTAATAAAAATTGTCCACCAGACATTCTGAAAAAACTTGATGGAATACATCCTGTAATTATTAAGTAATTTGGAATATTGGTTGAAAAGTGATAGTGACTAGTGTTTTTTTAACTTGTTTCTTTTACTTAATGTTATATTTCAGGAAATTAATGTAAAAAACCTAGAAAAACCTAATTTTCTACGCTTTATATTACTCAAAAAGATTTTTATCTTGTAGACTTTAAAATTGGAAGACTTCAGCGTATTATGTAATGATATTTTTGGGATTAATGAGAAGATACGATTCGTAGGTATAATCGATCAGATGGGAAAGTTAATTGCAGGGGATATGAAGAATGGATTGCCGTCTTTAGAAAGGGACGATGGTTCAATTAGGCTCTATCTTGGATATGCCATAAATAATGTTCTAAGACGTGATTTTGATAATGTCTTCGGTAAAGTACTTTATACTTTTTCTGAACGGGAGAAAATTAAGCTCCTAACAGTACCAATCGATAACAATTTACTTCTCGTTTCTATGGATATCTCCTCTGACCACGTTGAATTAATAA
>JAATVL010000218.1 GCA_014523525.1 Nitrososphaerales archaeon TH703
AGATGAGGATTTTTCAAGACATAATAATTTAAAAATGCAATACTATGATAATAATGTTATCCTGTAATCTTATGTTATATTTTTAATTTGTTTAAAGATATTTGAAAACCTTATATTCTTTATATATTTATGTGAAAATATGAAGCGTATTGAAGCGATAGTGCATGTTGACAAGTTGTGGGGTGTAAACGAAAAGCTGAAGGAGATAGGACTTAAGGGGTGTACAATAACAGACGGAAAGGGAAGGGGTAAAGGTGAAAAACCTGTATTAGAATCTGGACGTGGCACAGGAAAATATACTTCAGAATTTTCTGCTAGGGCAAATCTATCTACAGTTGTCGATGATTCAGAAGTTGATAAGATAGTAAAGGCCATTTTGGATGCTGCAAGTACCGGTTCTCCCGGAGATGGAAAAATTTTCATCACGACAGTTGCCGAGGCAATAGATATAGGAACCCAAAAAAGGGGAAATGAGGCTCTACATTAAAAAATTTTCTGGTTATTAATATTTCAATTGTATCTTGTTTAATTAAACTGGATTCTATCTAAATTATTTTCATTTTCAAAATGGTTTTTTTTAACTTCAAAAAGAGTAGATTACCTGATGCAATTTCAACTCGGAAAATAAAAGAAGCATATCACTTTTAAGTCAGATAACAAAATTATTTACATATTAATGGCTATTGGCAGACAGATAAGACTCTCAAGGATTCTAAAGAATGGTAAAATGCTTTGTATCCCTATGGACCATGGAATAACAAATGGTCCAATACACGGATTGGAAGATGTTTATGGGCTTATTTACAAATGTGAAAAATCTGGTGTTACAAGTATTATAATAAACAAAGGGATTATCAAATCTTTGCCACGGCCCCCCACTGTAGGATTAATCGCACATTTATCCGCTAGTACTTCTCTGGGACTCTCGCCAAATAAGAAAGTACAGATGGGTAGTGTAGAGGACGCAATTAGGCTTGGCGCCGATGGTATTTCAGTTCACATAAATATTGGCGCTAAGGAGGAACCCGACATGCTTCAAAAGTTAGGAATGATTTCAGACAAATGTAATGAGTGGAATGTTCCATTAATTGCAATGATGTACCCTAGAGGTGAAAACATTAGGGATCCGTATAACGTAGATATAGTGTCCCATGTAGCCAGGATTGGTGCAGAGGCGGGAGCAGATATTGTTAAAACTGTTTACACCGGAGATAGGGATTCTTTTAAAAATGTTATAAGAGTATGCCCTGTTCCTGTGGTTATTGCTGGAGGACCAAAAGCAACTACCGATGAGGACATATTGGAAATGTGTGATGGTGCGATGCAAGCTGGAGCGATTGGTGTTACCTTTGGACGAAACATATTCCAACACAAGAATCCGCCACAGATACTCAATGCATTATCAAGAATTATTTTTAATAGCGAAAAACCAAACGAGGCATTAAGGAATATTGTCAGTTCAAAAAAATAAAGAGCTCATAGTAAAACCGCTTGTGCCAAGAGAGAAACTTGATAATTTTTTATCCAAAGTATCGAATGTGTCATTAATATATGGCGACCCCTCGGTAATCACAAACAAAAACTTCAGAACAATATTTGATTCTGATAATGCGGATTTTGTTGTATGCAACACATTGGATACATTGAAGGAAAATAAGAAAATTCTTCACAAGAGTGTAGGTTATATGAAGAAGATATCAAATAATGAAGATTTAGAAGAAATTGTGCTTGCTTCCAAATATGGCGCAGATTTTGTAATTGTTGAGGCTATTGATTGGAAGATTATTCCTTTGGAGAATCTGATAGCCAAACTTCAAAAGACGGGAACAAAAATATACACAACAACAAAAAATTCAGAGGAAATTAGAACTATGTTCTCTGTTCTAGAGCTTGGTGTTGATGGTGTTATATTGGAAACAGACGATGTAAGTCAGGTCGAGAATTCGCACGACTTGCTTGAAAATCCTACTTTCAATCTAAAATATGCAAAGATACTTGAGTTAAAGGATGTCGGGATGGGCGAGAGGGTATGCGTAGATACTGTGTCGATGATGACTATGGGTGAAGGCATGCTAATAGGTAGTAAATCAAATTTTTTGTTTCTTATACACAACGAATCTGTAGGTTCTTCATTTACCTCCCCGCGACCATTTAGAGTTAACGCTGGTGCTGTTCATTGCTATACTGCAATGTCAGATGGAACTACAAAATACTTGTCCGAGCTGGAAGCGGGTGTGGAAATCCTAGTGGTAAGTAAGGATGGCACCAGTAGAAAATCGACCGTGGGAAGATCAAAAATAGAATCTAGACCAATGAAATTGGTAAAGGCTCAAATCGATGATTTTAAAGGATCTGTAATCTTGCAGAATGCTGAGACAATAAGGTTAATTACAAAAGACAGCAAACTCGTATCTGTCACTGACCTAAAAGTCGGTGATGAAGTCTTAGCCTATACCAAATCTTCATCCGGAAGACATTTCGGTATGCAAGTTGATGAATTTATTTTGGAAAAGTAACATCACATTTAATTGCGCTAATATATCGGTAGCCATAGAAAAGCATTTCCAATTATTTGTACCTAAATTGTTTTTTGAGATATGCACCTGTATCAATTTATCATTGGCGAAATTTGATTTTTTTTGAATTAGAATTTTACACCTCAGTATGACGTATCATAAATAGTACAAGGGAAGTAAACCGTTTTCATATATGTAGAACATAATATTCTAATCGCTGATACAACTGGTGGGTACACCCAATATATAACCAATCCAGAAACCCCCCACAGTTAATGATTAGATTTGGCAAACTTGTTTTCGTAAGATGTCGACTTACGCGATTCCAAACTATACTTTACACTTAATCCACTAATTTCAGCTGTTATCAATTATGAAGTGAATGATTCCTAGTCATCGTTTAATTTTTTATTGGAAGCATTCTGATGAATTCAAGTTTCTCTTGTTTGTATTTAGTAAATCCTGTTGAGCATTTGAGGAGATTTACTCTAACCATTGTTCGTAAATTTTGTTAAACTTTTACCTTATGAGGTGCAAGAATTTAATATTGTTCCTGACAGTTGACAGTGTTACTAGTTAATTCGATTAATTTAATTAATCATCAAGTTCATTTTTTTTAAGTATGAGGAATATGGATTGATACATAAAGAAAACATAATTCCATGTTACTCGAATTTCAAAATTCCATAATTCAGGGAGATTGTAGAAAAGTTCTTTCAAAACTACCTACAAATTTCATCCAACTTACAATTACTTCTCCGCCTTATAGAAATGCTATAGACTATGAAGCACATATTGAGAAAAATGGATATTATCGTGGAAAAGCAAGAAAAGAAACAACTGAGTATCTCGATGAAATGGTTCACATTTTTAATAGTCAAGTATATAGAGTAACTAAAAATGGTGGTTACTGTTGTATAGTAATTGGAAATGAAGTTGTAAATGGTACCATTATCCCACTACCTCATATGCTATTATCAAAGTTAGTCCAACCTTTTGGAAATTGGAACCTTCATGAAGAGATTATATGGCACAAAGTAACAGGCGGCACCAATAGATACGGATCATTTGTAATTAATCCATATCCAAAATATTTTAGGGCTAATATAATGCATGAATTTATCCTCGTTCTAAGAAAGGGGGACGTAAATAGCGGAAGAACAAACAGACATGAAGTTCTTCCCGCCACACATGAAGAATTTACAAAAGAGATAGCAAATTCAGTGTGGCATATCGCACCTGTTCCTCCAGGACATATCGAACATCCATGTCCATTTCCAGAAGAGATTCCATACCGCCTCATGAAGCTCTATTCGTATGAAGGTGACATAATTCTTGATCCTTTTAATGGTAGCGGGCAAACTACGAAGGTAGCTCATAATTTTGCTAGACGGTATATGGGTATAGATTTAATGAATGAGTACGTTTCTTTGGCCAAGTTGCGACTAGATAGAGAATCATTACATATTAGACCCGATGCGCTGATCGCAAAATGGCAAAAAATTCAATCGCATTATATGACTAAATAACAAATTTCAATGCCGATTTAAGCTCAAACCAATCTTGAGAGGTTCATAAAAGTGCTACAGGGGTATCATCAAAATTTAATCATGACTTCACACAATTGTTTAATTATGATATATATTATGACTATAATTTACATTTATTTAACTAGAATTGGTTAAAGATGCGTACATCATGGACTTATAGCTGAAATAGCCATACATTTAGGATATCTCATCTTGTAGATTTTTTTATTGAATTTGTTGTTGTCTACTGTTTTTTAATTAATACTTAACTTCAATTACAACCGGACCTTTTATAGATTCTTTTAGACCAAGTTGTTGAGGAATTGTATCATACAGAATACTCTAAATTTGTTGCATTATGCCTATTGCCAATATTATTGATGATTTTAACGACACATACTTATGCTAACTTACAAAATAACAGTAGTAAGATTATTTCTCCGTCTAACAATAGTCATTTTGAAGTTGGCAATTTGGATATCACGACAGCAGGGTCTAATAATTCTAATTTATCTGATATTGAGTTGGGTATCTCAAATACAGAACCGAGCGTAAAATTAAATCAAGCCTCAAAGAATAGCGATCTTTTCTCAATCTATAATTTCGAACTTGCTACACCGAAGAATAAGGCAAATGAATCGAAATTGGACAAATCAAATAATGATCAATTCAATGGAATTTATACAGCTCATAACAATAGTATACAAAATAATGATTTTCAGATAAGTGCCACACCTCCGTCAATTCTTGAAATAGAATCTAACCAAAACTCGACTAACCTTTTTTCAACTTCCAATAAAACCCAACTATTTGCTGACGCAGGAAAAGATAGAACTGTCTATGAGGGTACGTCAGTGACACTTAATGGTAGTAACAGTACGAGTAAGGATAGTGTCATTTTATCTTATGCGTGGAGGCAAATTCCCAATCCCAATATTACAATAGGAAGCGCAAACACCGCGATATGGTCATTTGTTGCTCCGAATGTTTCAACTGATACTACTCTTACATTTGAACTTACAGTCATTGATAACAAAGGAATAACTTCAAGAGATGATGTTAATATTATTGTTAGAGATGGAAATAATGTACGAAATGATATAAATATGAGCAATCAATTTGTTGAGGGTGCCGAACAAAATATTAATAGTAAACTTGAGCCTAAACAAAGGAATCTAGTAATTCAAACTTTAATAGATAAAAATCCTGTTGCTAAAGGTGAAGAGCAGATCATAAAGATTGATCTGTTTGATGGCAAGTCTGATGATAAGATAAACAATGCGACAATAAAAGGAAAGATAATGGATTCGTCAAAAAAAGTCATAAAGAAATTTTCAATGAATAATAACAGTGTCAATGTATCATTAAATATACCAAAAAATGCAAAAGTAGGAAATTCTGTAGTGAGTGTGAATGCCAGTGCACCAGGGTATATCTCATCGAATATGGACACAAACTTTAGAATCCAAAAATAATAATTTCAATAATTTCAAATATTATATACTTCTAAGTCATCGACGATACATAAAAATTAAAGATTTTAATACTTTACCGGAACTTCAAATGATGTAGATAATATTCACTTTAGTAACATGTTCTACGAACATTTATGCAATCCACCAATTTTGGATTGAGAACATTATCGGTATGGCTTTTAATCTATGTGAAAACTACGGATCCTATTGATTGCCTCGCCACTCAGCTTTAAGGTATAGGCAGAAGAATCATCATCAGAATAATGAGACAACTCCTCTAAAAACTTGCCCTTTTCTCTTCCCCTCTCGTAGAGGCCCCCAGATTCCTTGATACAAAGAGGAAATTTTTGCATTTTCAATTCATTCGAATTCAGAAAATTTATGAAAGAACGGTATCCCTCAATATTGTACCAATCAATCCCTCTCTCTTCACAGAAGGCTATCCAGACATCAATCGTATTTTGATAGAAAGCCTTATCTCTTAATTTTTCAAGCATCATTCCTATAATATTTTTTTATATAAAATATATGTTAATAAATCTATTCAGTTTCAAGATCTATATTATTTCCATTGCGATCAAAGGCCGCTATGTCTTGAACATCATATGGATAACAAATTATTAATGATACTAGACCAAAAAAATGATTCAAATCCTCTAATGATGGCTTATTGGATCGGCTTGGATGTGAATGAACGGTTCCAATGTATGATAAGTCAAAAGGAAGTTCATACACAGGAAAACCTGAATAATAAGGACCATGTGTTGAGAAGGGTGGAATAATCAACCCCGTTATTCTGATCACATTTTTGTCTTTTTTACCTTGCAAAATCAATATTCCCTCATTTGGATGCCATGACTTGGCGTAAGTTATAACACTATTTGTAATCTGTTTCGTCAATACTATTCTTCTTCTTACTTCAATTGCTTCCTTTTTCCTTCTAAAAAACACGATAATAATCACGAAATTCCCAGTATTAAAATTAACTATTATATGTTAAATTTACATAACACTATTTATAGTCAATCTATTGAGAATCTAAGATAAACGGTTCTTTCACTAAAGAACAGAGAAATTATATTATGACAATTGAAGATGAACATACAGATCCCTAAACATTTGAAAATGTTTGCTGTATATGTAGAGTATTGCTTCTGGTCTATGTTATCAACTAATCAATTAGATTAAACCAAAGAGAAGTTTGATTCTTAATAAAGTAACATGAGAAAATTTATAGTGGATATACTCAGAATGCGCTCAAATCAATCAATTTCTCAATCCAATAGTATCTGAAAATACGCTTCACATATGATATTCTGCTAGAATATAATGATTCCAAAATAACTGAATTATGAAATATAGAATAGAAATTGGATTATCAGCAAAATTACTTTATTAATAATCCTAGCAATCAATAATAATTAATAACCACATCTAAGGTTAGATGAACTACATCATGAATCTTTATTTTCGAATGCATTATCACTGTTCTATCAAAAATCAAATGTGGAAAATAATGTTAGTGATAGTTGGGCTCTCATTATTGTTTTCGACGATTATGATTTCAAATGTTATTATGGCTTATTCACAGTCACCAACAAAAAAACCGACTAGCCATGGTGTTAAAATTCACACTCCGAGACTAGGTGACAAAGTATCAATTGCAGTTAATAATTTCACTATAACTGGCAGATCCGTAGACAATCAATCTTCAGATTGTCAGGTCTTCGTCATTGTCAATGATGTCAAGCCATATCAAAAAGCTTCTGCGATCGGATTAAATGGAGGCGATGATTTTTCGCAATGGAAATATGCACTTTTCCCTGATTATGCCAAACTTAAAATTGGAACAAATAAGATAACTGCTAAAATAGATTGTAAAAATCCCATGGATATGTTGAGGTATGACACCATAAACATTATGGGAACTAAAGCTTACGATTTAGAACAAGATGATACAAGTCCCAGGACTGAGGATATTTCAAGAGTCGAGAAAAATGCGTCTTTAGATATAGGCAATCTTGCAGCAGAGAGATCTGCTCAATCACATAACCTCGTGAATACTACAACAAATGACAAGAATTTACCACCGTCACACTCTAACTTATCATCATCAAGAGCAGACTCGTATAACGGAGAGGCTCAGAATATTTACTCCGATAAGAAAATGACATTTTCTTCTAGTGTAAAGTACCTTGTAATATTAATTCCAAACGAAGGACATGAATCTACCAACCAACCTAAGAATCAGTTACCATTAATCAATCAACCATACGTACCTCAAAATGCCATTATAGCGAAGGGTAAGAGTATTATATGGCTAAATGCAGATGTAGGACATAGACACAAAATTAGTCTCAATGATAGTAATTCAGAAAAGATTTTTGATAGTCGATTTTTTAAATATAATACAACTTCAAATGAGATTAGATTAAATGAGACAGGTACTTACCAATATTGGGAATCTGATGTAAGTAAAGAGGTACCCGATTTCGTTATGCTGGGTACCATCACTGTATCCTCACAGGAGCAGCACAATGCAACTACTGTATCTCAAAATAAGGACGACATAGTAGGAACCTTTATGGTTCCTGCAAGGTTTTTAGATAAATATCGTTCTGAATTTGAGGACAGAGGATTTACTATTGACAGCACCTATACTTACAAGGATCTACGAGGTGGACAGAAAGGCACAGGTCCAGAACAAACGCTGATAGTATGGAAAGTCCACAATGTTCCACTGAAAAAAGTAGTGAGAGATCTTGAAGAGTTAACGCCCACCCTCCCATATAATTAACGTGTTTTGATGCTCTGACGGAAATGACTTGTCAATACGCGAAAAATATTACTAAGGATATTTTAATGGGTCACGAAACAATCTAGATTACTTGATAATTATAGAGAATCTTGTCAAGAAGTACGGAGATTTCTATGCGTTAAATGGTTTGAGTTTCGAGGTTAACGAAAATGAAATATTTGGACTTTTAGGTCCCAACGGTGCGGGAAAGACAACCCTTATCCATATACTTGCTACACTACTAAAGCCAACAGAGGGTGGTGCTATTGTAAATGGTTTTGATGTTTTGCACGATGCTACTAAAGTAAGGGGAAGTATAGGTGTCGTTTTTCAAGCACCAAGTAGTGATGATATGCTTACAGGATATGAAAATCTTAAAGTTCATGCGTTACTCTACGGGATACCTCGTAAGATTAGAGAAAGAAGAATTTCTGAAGTTTTAAAATTAGTGGGATTGGAAGAGAGAAAAAACGACCAAGTAAAGAAATATTCTGGTGGGATGAGGAGGAGACTTGAAATAGCACGAGGACTCTTACATCATCCAAGGGTTTTTTTCTTGGATGAACCCACACTGGGTTTAGATCCGCAAAGTAGAAACACTATGTGGACATACATTAAAAAAATTGTAAGAGAAGAAAAAGTAACGATTATACTAACCACACATTACATGGAGGAGGCTGATATGTTATGTGATAGAATTGGTTTTATCAGCAATGGAAAAATAATTGCATTGGATTCTCCGTCAAGATTAAAACAGGAAATTGGTGGGGACATTGTAAAAATTACCTTCACGAATGGAATTCATTCTGCCAAAGATTTTACTCATTTCGAATTTGTGCATAGAGTGGAGCAAAATGAAAATTCTGTAATTATTTACATGGATGAGGTAAATTCAAATCTGCACAGGTTGATAAAAGATTTAGAGGATGTACAATCGATTGAATATAAGAAACCTACGTTAAATGATGTATTCCTGAAATTTTCCGGGGATTCTTTATCCGGAGACAGTCCTGAAGGGGGATTTATGCAAAGATATGCTGAGTACAAGAGATCATAATTTAAAAATAATACTGGGACAACTTTACGCATTATGGCTTAGAGAATTTAAGGTCTTTCTACGTGAGAGGAGTAGACTAATTGCCTCCACTTTTACACCATTACTATGGTTATTTGTCATAGGATCTGGTCTTGGATCAACGAATCTGCAAATAGGAACAGATTATCAAAAGTTTATTTTTCCGGGGATTATTTGTATGTCCGTTATATTTACTTCTGTTTTTTTTGGTTCGTATATAATCTGGGATAGAAAATTTGATTTTCTCAAAAGTGTAATGGTTGCTCCATCAAGTAGAACTACTGTTTTTATTGGTAAAACTCTTGGTGGTATGACGACTTCTCTTTTTCAGGTCGCTATCATTCTAATAATTGGTATGGCGTTAGGGATTAATTATAATGCACTTTCATTACTGCAAATAATATCAATTGTTTTGATACTCTCATTTGGTTTGACATCGCTGGGACTAACATTTGGAAGTTATATTGAGAGTTTGGAAGGCTTTCAATTAATTGTTAGTTTTGTTGTCTTTCCATTATTTTTCCTAAGTGGTGCGCTATTTCCAATAGATAATTTACCTGCATGGCTAAAGTTCATCACTCTTGTGGATCCAGCTACATATTCAGTAGATGCATTAAGAAACAGTATATTAAATTTGGGAACGTATTCTTTTCAACTGGATATTGAAATATTGCTATTGTTTACCCTAATTATGACTCTGATTGGAATCTTCTCTTTTAAGAGAATGAAGGCAGTTTAGCGTAATTTTTTACATTCCACGATTCGAATTCTCTTTTATCAAAAAGGTAGTGAATAATAATCACGATGTGGAAGCCAATATAGAAATTAAGATTGATAAGAAAATTGCCATTCATACATGGTCCAATAAATTTATTCATGTTAAATCTCTTCATCTAGATCCTCAAAGGCCCTTGCTTTTGAAATCTCGTGCAATCTCATAGTTGACATTCTTTCAAATTCCCTTCTGCTTAAAATCCCTTTACTGACTAGTAACTCAACTAGGGTATCCAGCTTGATATTAACTTCGTCTTGCGAGGATAATTCTTTACCTGTAATTTTTTTCTTAGTTGATTCATTCCTATTCATAATTAATCCATTATTTTACTAATGTGACATTAGTGTAATTTGATTCAATTGTTACTTTTAACTTTGTTAGTTTGAATCAACCCATATTCACTATTGCTTCCCTGAGCTAGTTCCAAAGTGATTATCCATAATCTACATAATACTTGTATCTTTTTTCTACATCTTTGTTTTTGCCTGCTAAAACTATAGTGGCTTGGTTCCTAACTCCATTCTTGACAAAATTCAAAATATCCTTTGAATTTGGATTGTTTTGATATCCTGATGATAGCGAAGACTCAAACAAGTTCATAAACTCAACTACCTTAGTTCTGTATTCATCAAGGGTTGGTGTCTTATTGCTTGCTACTTTAAACCATGTTGTTGCACTTGGAGCGGCGAACGAACGTGCCAATTCTTCCAGTACCCTTTCCATTTCAAAAAAATCCAGCACAAATTCACCTTCTATTTTATTACGTAGTTGAGTGTATAAGATTATGGTCGTCTAAATGTAGAAATATTGAATTGTTTGGATTGATAAGAATAAATTTGTGAAAAATAAGCTTAATCTATATTTTGAACTTAATGAATGAAGAATTATCTTCTAACTTACTTTGGGTTTATTTTCTTGTATCGATAGGCGTTGCCCTACAGGTTGGAGCTGCTAACTGGGATATTATATGGCATGGCGTTGTTAATGTTGAATCTTTCTTTACTCCACCCCATTCAGTGTTATATTCTGGAGTAGGCTTATCCTTAATTGCTACAGTTGCAGGAATAATATTTTCAATAAGACATGACACTCCGATAATGAGACCATTTTCCGCTTATCATAAAATTCCTAATCCATTGAAGTTAATTGCCTTAGGATGTCTGGTAGAAGTATTTTCTGGTCAATTTGATAACTGGTGGCACACAAATTTTGGATTTGATGGTCTTTTGAGTCCGCCACATTTGATGTTGATAAGCGGAATGCTGCTTTCGATAATTGGTGCACTAATTGGAACGCACTTGTATCAAACCCATAATAGATTCAAGATAATATCTGAAATGATTTGTTATGGAATTCTTTGGATGATTTTGATTAACTTAGTCTTTATGTTTACACTTCCTTTCTCCGATGGTCAATACTTTGATTTTAATCCTTCTCCGACAGTTGCGTTGGTATTGGGATTAACTCTCCCTGCTGCATTTACAGCTATACTTTTTTACTCTGTACAAAGCATATCCTTTCCTTTTCGAATGACAGTTGTAGCTGCAACCTTAATCACGTTACAATCTTTAGCCACAATCATTTCAAATATTTATTTTGTGGGTTTACTTCCTCTTTATCTTTTAAACATTGTGATACCTTTATCTTTAGATTTAGTTTCTATTTATACCAAAAATAATAACAAATTATTTCGTATTTTTTCAAATGACGACTACAAACGTTTTATTTTTTCAATTGCCATCTCGCTCTTCTTCATCACATTCTATTTTCCATGGTCAGTGAATATGTTCAAAGCCTTCTTTGGAATAGATCTAATTACGTTTGAAAGTGTAATCATATTTGAACAACTTTTGTGGAAATTTATCCTGCCTATATTAATGCCTGTATCGCTTGTTTCAGCGTACATGGGCATAATAATCTGGAAAAAGCTATACGGATACCCAAAGTTAACAAATATGTTCAGAGTTGTTGTTAGATGAAATATCTTAATTCAGTATTTGCACTCGATCAATCTGATATTTTGACACGTCAGGGTTGGTACTTCGTTTTGACGATTTCTTAACATTTCAATAATTTCCACTCTGATTTCTAAGATTAGAAAACTTTGTTGTTAGATAGAGACATCGGAAATTTAGCTTAATGAAGGAAATAATTGTTTAGGAATTATATCTGCAAAAAGAAGTATATTTAGAACGATTGAAAGTTCAACATGACCAACATGACAAAGTACTGTCATAAAACTATGGTATATAGTTGATAAACCAATTTCAAAATAGTTAACCTTAATAATCTAGTTTAATCAATTAATATATTGAAACATGGAAAATAAAGAATTCCTTACGCAACAGCTCTTATGGATCGTAATCTCAATAGGCATTAGCATAACAATATCAATGTTTGTTCCATTTCCGCTATCCTGGGTTGTCATTATAGGCGTGTTTCTTGTGTTGAGTTTCTATATGCGTTATAGAATGATGAAGAAAATGGGCTCTGGAGGGGGTATGTTTGGTTCTCTATCATCCCCATTTTCGGGAAATTCAGTTAACTATTACTGTATGAGTTGTGGAACAAAACATAGAGAAGCCTCATGCCCAAGATGTGGCTCAAAGATGAAAAGGGTAGGTTAAGTGCAGAACTCGTTAAATTTTCTTACCAGATAAACAAATTTTTACTGCTAAAATTTGTAAAGTGAAAGTGTCCTACACATATTCACTCATCTTGCATTGTTTTAAAGAAATTGCATAAGCCTGTCTCAGTTGAGTAATTTGTTCTATCAGTTGATTGAAACCAAATGAAATATTCGTTTTTGATATCTCGTCTTTGAGATTGTTGATTACTTTATCAGTGTATGTTCTATTTGCACTCAAATTGTTTTCATGGTGAAAAGGTTCTTGAAAACCATAAATTCTCTCATATTCTCTAATAGCCCACGAAATTCCAAATAATTCAAGAATCTCCCTTATTCTTATCCATATATCATGTCTTAGTCGCAGGACTGATCCAGATATACACCTCAAACCTAATTGTTGGCAATTATCAACGATTGATCCTATATGTTCCTCACCATCAGTAATAAAAGGAATAATAGGATCTATGTTAATACAACATCTAATCCCAGAATCCATAAATTTTCTTATAGTATCAAAAACTCTACTTGTTGGTGGCGTTCCCGGTTCGATAATACGTTTTATTTTTTCATCAATAGTCGTTATCGACCAAACTATAAAACAATTATCCTTATAATTGCGAAAAAGTTCTAGATCCCGTTCAATCAGGGATGATTTGGTGAATACATAAAATGGAATTTGATATTGTTGTAATACTTCAATACACCTTTTTGTAATGCCAAATTTCGCTTCTGCATACTGATAGGCATCTGTTGCAGATGATATCATTACAGGTAATATTGAAGTATTTTTCAACTTGTTTAATTCTGATTCTAATATTTCTGGGGCGTTAATTTTCCCATAGATCTTGTCATAAAAATCTGGCGACCATTTGTATGTTGCATAACAGTATCCACACCTGTGATGACATCCTTGATAAGGGTTTATTGTTAATCCTAAGTGTGATCCAACTTTGAAATAACGAAGGATTGATTTAGAATATTTTCTTACAATTGTAGGTGCCTTGTCGGAATACCACAACAAGAATATGAAACTAAGAATCTTAATTAGGATTGAGATATCATCAGGCGAGGGAGAGGGGACATGATATCAAGTATTATCAATCATCCAACCTTCTAATTAATGGATTTTCGGGTCTATTGACGATTGATTGAATGAAATTGAAAACCGGCTTGACTTCTGAGATCGGTCCGCTTATTTCAAACTTTATGCCACCCTGTATTCTAATTTTGGAACTCTTGAATAATATACCTTCTTCATTGTATTCTATACCATAGATGCTTTCAAGCCTTTCGCTAATCACATCTGGCGATTTAAAAAAACGTCCTCTTTCAGAATATAGTAGTATTCTGAAGTTCGTAATTATGATGTTGTATTTTTTATGTGTACATATTAGTTTGGTCTTTGTTCTGAACATTATGTTCTCTTGAGGAAGTAATATTTCCTTAAGTGTCAAGAACTCATATGTATAGCACGGGGTTATATTCATAAAAGTTGAATCATTTTATTTATTCTACTAACAAATGTAAATGATCTTAATTTCTATTAAAAAGTTTTATAACAAGTATTCATTTGTATGCTTTTCTTGAATATGGATTGATAATTCAATATAATTATTATATCGAGATTGCATATTCACGAATATTGTAATGTCTTCATATGGGATGTCAATAGCTGAACATGTTGATGAACTGAGAATAAGGTTAATTCACGTAATAATTTGCATTGTAATAATAACTATTTTTTCAATGAGTTTTGGCATAAAAACGGCAGTTATCCCTATTGCACTTCCATCCAACGGTGGAAGTCAACTAAATTTTCTGAAATTATACTATCCATATCCAGACCCGTTAGACAATATAGCCCTCCAATTGACATCTTTTATGAAGGATACATTGCTTCCATCAGAAGTAAAGTTTATTCAGACAGCTCCAGGTCAGGTGTTCTTTGCTCAGGTTTACATTTCCTTGCTTATTGGATTGATATGTTCTCTGCCAATCGTAATTAGAGAAATATTTGGTTTTATTTCTCCTACGTTTCAAATAAAAAGAAAAGGAGAATCCGGAGAT
>JAATVL010000219.1 GCA_014523525.1 Nitrososphaerales archaeon TH703
AATCCTTGGCAAATATTGCTAATAATAATATCAGTTTTTATGCTTCTATGATTAATGATGATGATAACCCATTGTGGGATAGATTTTCAATTAATACCGTTCCCACACTTATCGCATTTGAGAAGAGCAATGTCATTTCAAGAAGAGATGCAAAAATAGGTCTTGGTTTAAGTAAATCAGACATTGATTCCATACTAAAAGAGATATCTGAATAATAATTTCTCTAGTCCCTGATCATGATTATGATTAAAAGGTCACGAATAAATGAAGGGTAAATGTCTAGCCGTACTTCACCATTGCCAAAATTACCCCCCATGTTTTTGAAAGTATTTCAACTGGAGCATAAGAGACTATAAACTTTGTACCATTAAGTACCTCTGTAGTATTTCCACCTTTTCCAGATTTTTCATTTTTGAAGCTAATTAGATTCACAGAGGATTCTGACTTGTTTGAAACAGGAGAATTTGAATCAGCTATTTACTGTCCGTTACCATCAGCATAAACCATTCTTGTATCATCCGGAGACTCAAAGTTTGAAGGATGTTATTAAATTTACTAACATTCAATGTACCGCTCCATATCCCTAACAGTGATTTGTCCTTCATATATATTGGAACAGAGATAACAGCTACTCTCTCGCCACCTTCCGCAAATAGTATTGCATCTCCATGAAATGGATGTTTTGTTTCAATAACCCCCTTTATAGTAATCTCTGAAGGCAAAGTTATTTCTAGTGAGATCTAATTGACGTTTATAAGGTTCTTCCATATACATATCTCCGTTGGGTAGGAGAAAAGTAATTGCCTCAAAAGTATTTCCATATTTCAAAATATTCTCTGCTAATTGTCGTTTCTGAATATCATTTCTATCTGCTACTCCATGTAGACTGCTATTGATACTATTCGCATACAGTTAATAACCAACTTCTGGTATCATACTAGTTATTTCCAAAACAAAAGCCGACTCGTTGAGATAATTTACTAAATAATTAGAAAGTTTTTACCTATGTACCATTATTTATCAAGTCGAAGAGAGTTACTGATATTTTTTTCGTCGTTCTGCGCGTATACATTTGGATTATTATGAATATATCGCTAGCTAGGATGATGATAATCATGATCATTATTGTCCTTTTAATTAGCAGCGCTATATGAAAAATGTAGATGATTACAACGATAGGGACAACTTAATTATCAATCGAGGGGAAAACTTGCTATCCTTTGCTTACATATTTCCAAATATCTCTTGTCTATGTCAAAACCTATGCATGAAACTCCCAATCTGATGGATGCCAATGCAGTTGAACCTATTCCAATGAATGGATCCAGAACGACATTGCACTTGCTAACACCATGTAATTTGATACACATTTCTGGAAGTTTAATCGGAAAAGTAGATGGATGAGGTCTCTGTTCTTTATCCCAAATAGTCTCATATGGGATAAACCAAGTGTTACCACGATCTCTTAAATCTCGAATTGCTCTTTTCCAGCGACCAATATTTGTTTTATCTTGATAAGGAACGCCAATGGAAAGTTTATCCAATTTAACGTTACCGTGTTTAGTAAAATGAAAGATGAATTCAAAACAATCATTTACAAATCGATCACTAACTAGTGGTTTAAAATGTCCAACGGCTATGTCTGCTGTTATAGTTGGATACCTTCCTACATCTGATTTTGGAATTGCTATGGATTTCACCCAAACAATGACGTTTTGTAATGTGAAATATTCCCTCAGAACATTTGCTACATCTAAAGCAATCCAAGGATCGGAAGGTTTGCTTCCAACGTTTATAAAAAAAGAACCATCATCAGCAAGAACTTTTTTAATTGCTACACTCACATTAGATAGGAATTTCAAGTAATCACTTCTAGGTAGAGTGTCCTTATAGCGATTGTAGCTTACGCCTATGTTATATGGAGGTGATGTAACAACTACATCGATTTTTTTCTCCAATAATTTATTTTTAATCCCACTAATACAATCGCCATGGTACAACTTTATGGAGATTTTTTTTCTCTTTAATTCTGCAAATTTTATTGGTTCATCTTGCTTAATTTTGATTCAACTTCTTTGTTAGACTTAGAAATATGAAAATCAAAAGTAACCTGAATGGGAGGATAAAGTAGAAGACGAAAAATTTTGTATCAAATAGTTTTAATGTATTTTCAGATCATTACAAGATCATCTACAGACGATATCATAACAACTGCCTTATTTCCTCCCAGACTTTTTTTCATTCTGTTTACCACTTCCTCAACATGGGAAGAATTTACCACAGTAGCCACAACTTTTCTAGAATTATATGTAAGTTCAACTGTACCACTTCCTCTGCCTGACGCAACCCTCTCTTTATCTTTGGTTACCCCTTTTACATCGTAAATAGTAGCTTCAAGATTCAATTCTTTGAGCGAAGAGATAATATCCCTAACATTTTCGGCTTTCACTAGCACAGCAAGTCTCTTCATCGTCCTAGACTTTTCTCCGAGCGTTTCTGTATATGTTACTTCAAACGGCAAGGTCGTGTTGTCTTTGACCATTTCTTTAAAGTAAAGTTGTGAAGTATAAAAAGCTGATGTAAATATAGCATTGAAACTAAATTTTCGCTAAACGAATGATACTATTTTTGATATAATTTTTCTTTAGGTATTAAATCATGGAAATATAATTGAAAATATTTATGAACGTAGTTGCCAATACTAATCTAATGGAAAGAAATTATCTTATGAAGTCGATGATTGTAACTGGTATTATACTCACAGTTGTTTTGGCAAACGTGAATTTATTGGCTAAAGTCACAGCAGAAACAGGAGTCGGTAAGGATGTATTTAAGGTTGTTGTCACCCTATTTGGTTTAACAAATTCAACAAAAGACATTGCGACAATAGTTAACGTAAAAGATCAGACGAAGCTGAAGCTATTCAATGCCGAAAATCCCCAAGGTCAGGCCCAGGACAAAGTGAGTTATACAATAACATTTCCAAATTTGACGGTAAATGCTGGAGATCCCTATACTGTATGCACAGTAAGCGTAGGTGACTTTAAACTTAATTGTATCAAAGGAAAAAATTCTCCCCTAGATAGACCAGAATTTGTGGATATTGATAAATCAGGGGCTTCTAGTGAAGTAAAAGGGGGTTCTAGTGAAGTAAAAGCAGGATCTAGTAAAGATTGATTTCTTCACTGTAACTGACTGAATCAAGAATTGAAAAGATATTATTCCCACCTATACTGAAATAGAAATGTGTGGGAATAGCAATATTTTGATAGAGAGGGTATTACTTTATAGTGCTGCTGTATTTACTTCTATTGCCGGAGTATTACATCTGGCGCTTGTTCCAATGTTTTTCAAGCAAATGTCGCTAGATGTTATGATATTCTTTAGTCTCGGGTCTGGCTCAGCTGTTCTGGTTCATACCTACAATTAAGA
>JAATVL010000220.1 GCA_014523525.1 Nitrososphaerales archaeon TH703
ATTAGGGCCTGTTACAAACGATCTTCCGGGATTTCATTATGTTAAGAAATTCAATAGTAACGGTACACTGATTGCAGCTTGGGGTACTAAAGGAACAGGTCCAGGACAATTCTTGCATGCCCATGGAATTGCGTTTGATTCCAACGGAAATGTTTACGTAAGTGATGCGGAAAAATGTAACATTCAGAAATTTGACAGTAAGGGAAAGTTCATTACGATGTGGGGCAGCAAAGGAACCGGTCCAGGACAATTCCTGCAACCTGAGAGCATGGCCGTAGATTCAAAAGGCAATGTATTTGTCGCTGATTACGCTGACCAACGCATTCAGAAATTTGATAGTAATGGTAAGTTCATTACCATGTGGGGTAGCAAAGGAACAGGAGATAGTCAATTCATTAAACCTTGGGGAGTTGCAGTTGATTCAAAAGATGATGTCTATACAAGTGATCAGGACAAAGCTGAGGTGCAAAAATTTACTAATGATGGGAAATTTTTGACCAAATGGAATTCTTATTCTCCTGGCATTTTATTTGTCCATTTACATGATATTACAATAGACTCAAATGACTCAGTTTATGTTACCGATGGTAGAAACAATTCGCAGATTGCAAAATTTGATAATCAAGGTAACTTTATAACAAAATGGGGCGGATTCGGATTTGGCAATGGTCACTTTGTAGAAGATCATGGGATAGTGACCGATAAGCAAGGTAATGTATATGTTGTAGACACAAGAAATGTACGTATCCAGAAATTTAACAGTGCAGGCGATTTTGTTACAAAGTGGGGATCACTTGGATGTCGAGATGATCAATTCTTGATTCCACATGATATAACAATTGATTCTTCTGGAAATATTTATGTCTCAGATAGTGGAAATGTTCATTTTAGAGCAAATAAAACATGCCAGTCATTTGAAAATCAATAGTTAGTATGTGTGTTTATTATCTTCACTTCGATATAATACATCACGAAATCTTAACAATGGGAAGCTGGATTGTACTGGAAAACTGAAATAAGCGCCCGACAGGAACTACGATGAAATAAAATTTGGAACGCATAATATTTCTTTCATTTGTCATCCTTATGATCGGTTCGATATTCTCAGTTCAGGTGGTTTTAGCTGATATTTTAACTAACTCCTTACAACAGCGTATTGGAGATTATGATATCCAAATCAATACTGTACCCAAAGTTCCAATCCCAGGACAGGAAACTCGGATCAACATAAGAATAACTACAGTTAGTAACAATCCTATAACAGATACACCTATTACGATAAGAATATCCGACGAAAAAAATGAATTAATTAGGACACAACCCATACTATTGCCAAGTGGACACTACGCGTATAATTATATTTTCAATAAGGCAGGGATATTTCTTTTAAGTATTGATATTTTGGAGAGTCCTACCATTGGAGAGTTCAATGATTCAAATAAAAAACTTGTCTTTGATTTCCCAATTACTGTATCAGAACTTATCTCAGTCGAGCTAACTTCATTAACTCTACCCATCGCCATCACTGCTGTTGCGATTGGTTCAGTCATAGCCTTTGTGCTATTAAAAAGATTCAAACGCAGTAAAAAGGTAATCTAAAAAAGTGAATGTCAGTTGATCGTAACAGGCGATGCATGTAGACAAGCAAATTTACTCAAATTCAAATTCATCAAGTTGAGTGCAATTCCCAGCATACATGTTAAAGATACTTTCTACACCGTCTAATGTGGATTGATTTATTCTACCTTCTGCTACTTCGTTACCAATATTTAGCGCATGAATTGCCTCGTATAATTTTTTAAAATCACTACATGAAATTGTAAAATGATTATTGATATCTTCAGACATTATACCAGAAATATTAGCAGTAGAGTTAGATTCTAATGTATTATTATTATTGGTAGTTTTGAGGTCATCATTTTCCTGCCCTTGTATTTGTGGATTCAGAAGATTCAGGCCTGCATACAAATTAAACGCTCCTATAATTAATAATCCGAATAAGAATAAAGAGAGAGTAATCAAAGTCCTTTGATTTAGATTAACTTTGTATCCCACGGTCAATTATGTATTGATATAATGTATGTGAAGATTAATTAATGATTAGAATGTTAATTATATTAAAAAGTTCCATCAAGGAATTAGCCAAAATTAAAAATCAAGATAATTCACTTGAATTTTCTATATCTTTGTTGTCTATTTAAGGATAATACCGAGGACATGGTATGGTGTAGATATTTATATTATATCGTTCAATTTGAGTAGAATGATATCAGTAAACTAATCTACGAAATAATCTTGATAACTTTTGTCTTGGCAACTTTATTACCTATAGGAAGTCTTAGGACAGTTTTGGCTGTAGACATTAAGGGAACTGTGGCCGATGATAATATTATGGGGACTGCAACCGATGACGACATGAGAGGATTTAAGGGTAATGACATTTTGAATGGACTTTCAGGTAATGATGAAATTCAGGGGGAAGTGGGTAATGACATTTTGAATGGTTCTGAGGGGAATGATTATCTGTCAGGTGGGGACGGTAGTGATATACTAGACGGGGGCATCGGCAATGACGAGCTCGATGGAGGAAATGACCGTGATAAACTGTTTGGCGGTGCCGGTAACGACGTATTGTATGGTGCTATTGCTAATGACAGGCTAGACGGCGGTCCTGGCGATGATCGCCTATATGGGGGTCCAGGAAACGATACGCTAAGTGGAGGTCCGGGAGGAGACTACTTTAGATGCGGTTCTGTCACGGACAGAATAACTACGTTTAACCCCGCAGATGGCGACCATGAATTTGGGGATTGCGAGATTAAATGATTCAGGCATCTGATTAAGGTTCTTGAAATGTAGATTAAAATATCCTAATACTGACTACAAGTTTATTTACTAAAAACGGTAATATGTGTCAGTATAACTTTTTAGAAAAAGTCGACTATGATCCAAAATCTGCAGACTTAAATTTAGAATTTAGCTATTTCTACTATAGTCCCATGTAGAGTAATATTTCGGCTTAATTTCCAGTATCACCGAATTTCCATTTCTGACATTTTCAAGTAATATTTTTGCCATTGGATGATCGGTACTACCAAGATATTTTAACATTATTTTTTCTGCTATTGGAAGATTTGCATCTGGATCGCTCAAAAGTCTGACGTTGCCTTTACCTCTTATCCCTTTATATGGAGGATTTCCATCATCTACGCAAAAATAAATTTTATCGTTCCTTTTTAAGTTATCGGTTTTTTTAGAATCTTTATCAGTTTCTATGAATATTACGTCTTTAGAATCATCATAAATATACCATGTAGGATGTATATTTGGATAGTAATCCGGATCAATGGTCCCAAGATGTAGGTTTAGCTTGCTCTCTAATAGAAATTTTTTTATTTCATTCTCTGAAAGCTGGACACCAAACCCTGGACTTCCGTGTATTAGTTTCATAATACGAATACTAGCAACATTAAATATAAATCTACTCTGATATTATATTTGAGAATAGCCTTACCGCCACAAAAAGACTATAAAAAAATAAAAAAATGGATATATGCTTTGTTTTTCTTTTACTAACTATGTAATTGTTAGTTTACTTAATTCTATGGTTCCTGAATATTTATTAAATATCACTGAATCATGAGACATACTAATCTTAGAAAAAATGATCTAGTATTAAGACACTGCCTATAAAGACAGACCATATTTCATGCAGTGTAAAATAAGTGTAAAATAGCCCTGGCTTTATATTTCGATAGTAATTATGGAGTATGTACTCTTGTTACTATTCTACTTCAGCTATCACATAGTAACGATTAAATTATTTTAGATCTTTCGTATACTATGAATTGAAATTACGGCCCTGTTTCATTTTCTAAATAGTTTATTAAATAACAGGGTGCCAAGCAAGAGTGCAGCCGATAATGCAAATCCGATATAAGAGAAATTCCTTTCATAAGGAAAGATAATTGTAGATCCAATAAAAATCGATGATGATAGGATGCTCACAGGAACGATGTTTGAGTATTTTTTTGTTTTATCTACTGCTTTCTGATCAGTTAAATATTGCTTTAACATTGGTGCAAGTTCGCTTGATATTTCTATCCCCTTTGCAAATCTATATACATATCTCTTAAATTCTTCAATATAGGCCTCCTTAATTAGGCCTTCCTCTTCAAGTAAACCCACCAGGACGCGAACAAATTGAAACCTTACCTCATGATAATGATAGATGCCTTCAAGTATAGAGGCCATTCGCATGTACAGTGCAAGACTCTTGGGTAATCGGAAAGGAAATCTACTCAGTGTTTTATTTGCCAAGTCTTGAAGAGCCTTTACTTCCATTCTATCCACTTTTTTACCGTGCAGTGATTGGATACTTAATTCAAGACCTTTTTCAACTAATCTTCTGTCAACAGAAGGCTCAAGTGTTCCTAGTTCTATCAACACATCGGTAGTTCTTACCGGATCTTTATCCACAAGACCAAGATATAGCCTTACCAACCTTCTTCTTGTTTCGTCATCAAGTCTTCCAACCATCCCAAAATCATAGAGTATTATTGTACCATTGCTAGCTACTGATATATTACCTGGATGAGGGTCTGCATGAAAAATACTGTGACGCAGTAACATCTTAAAGAATAGTCTATGAATACGATAGACTAGTTTTGCCCTATCAATGTTATATTCATCAAGTGTTCTAATATCTGTTACTTTTGTTCCAGGCAAGTATTCTAAAGTGATTACATGACGAGAAGTTCTGTCAAGATAAACTTTCGGGATAATGACTGATTTATCATCTTTCAGATTGTTCTTAATCTCGATCAAATTTCTTGCTTCTATTCTGTAATCCATTTCTTCATGTACAGTTTCAATGAATTGATAAAGCATCCCTTCTGCTGAAAACCTGAGATTTTCATCAATAAAACGGGTAGCTATCGGTAACAGTTTTTTTAAGATGTAGATGTTTTGTCCTATTGTTTGTTCAATATGTGGCCTGCTTATCTTTACTACTACTTCTTTTTCCTCATATTTTGCTCGATATACTTGACCTAAACTTGCGCCAGAAATTGCGGAGGTGTCAAAATATTCAAAAATATCATCAAGTGCGCCAAGCTCTTTTTCAAGTATTGGTCTGACGTCTGAAAATGGTGCTGGCAAAACGTCATCTTGAAGTTTCGCTAGGACATCCAAATAAGGCTGAGGCAGAAGATCTGCTCTTGAGGATAGCCACTGACCAAGTTTTATGTACGCAGGTCCAAGTGCGACGAAAGTCTTCAAGGCCCTTTCCGCATGCTTTCTGAACTTTTTCTCGTTTACATTCTTGCCTTCTTTTTTCACCCATTCCCTTCTATCCTTTCTAAGATACACTATTACTGGTACTAGTTTCAATATTGTTTTGATAATGAGCCAAATTGATGGTTTCTTAAACTCAAAAGTAGGTTCTTTTGCATCAGTTTCAATCGCAGCTTCCAATACTTCTTTGCTGTCTTCCATCAAGATTATCTTTTCACCCTACTAAGTGTAATCATGAAAATACCAATATCAAAAGAGTTGAACAACAATACTAAAGTGGGTAAGTCAGCAATCAATTTTTTTCATTCTTCCCTATTAATAATATAATCCGAAAGGGCTGAGAGCATCATAATGCCAGGAAAATATTTTGATGCATCTACCAATACATGTCCAAAAGGATCGTTGCGCGGGTCTATTTTGTCATAGTGAACACTATAGTAACTGTCGTATTCTCGTATGTGCAAGTTTCTATATCTGTATTGTTTTTTTGATCCCTTCTTCTCTCCAAGTATAGTTGGCTCGTACTCTATTACAGGTCTTACTGTTTTTGGTACAAGGATATTTCCCTCATTATCAACAAAACACATAGCAAGCTAACAATAACTTAAGATATAAGAATTATCTTCAATTTTTCATATATCAATGAATAAACAAATATCTCCAAAGATTAGATTGAAATCTATGGGTGACTAATCTAGCATTGGTATAACAAGACTTTTATAGAATATTATCTATTTTTTTGCTATGAGTGATACCAAGGGAAAGGTTCCAAATATAGTTGCAATTGATGTTATAAAGAAGAATGGGGTTGATGTTGAAAAGTTAAAAGAATTAATAACCAAGGGAGTAGGTGCTGAATTCACTACATATTATTATTATACAATTTTAAGAATGCACTGTACTGGATTAGATGGCGAAGGTATAAAGGAAATAGTCGAAGAAGCGAGGATTGAAGACAGAAATCATTTTGAAGCGATGGTGCCAAGATTGTATGAACTCGGCGGCTCTTTACCAAGAGATATCAGAAAATTTGCTGATCAGGCAGGTTGTCC
>JAATVL010000221.1 GCA_014523525.1 Nitrososphaerales archaeon TH703
AGTGCAATAGGCGCGGTAATTGCAAAACTAATCATTTTTTATGCCAGCTATTATGGCAGAAATATCCTTAGTCCAAAAATTAAGGGAAAAATGGTTCCTTTACAGAGATTATTAGGCCGATATGGTGGGATAGGGGCATTTGTCGCAGCAGTTAGTCCTATACCAGATGATATAGTGTATATTCCATTAGGTCTTGCCAAATACAGCCCCTGGAAATTTGCTATCGCAACATTTCTAGGAAAATTCATCTTTAATGAGATTATAGTTTTAGGAGCTATCTATTTTGGAAAACCCTTTGTAAATAATCTTATGTCAAATTCAACAAATATAGATTACCTTATAGTAGTAACTGTTGCGAGCATTGCAGCCTTGGGAGTAATAATTTATTTTGCTTTAAAAATAGATTGGGCAAAAATTATCGGTCGCTGGTTTCCATGGACTTTGGATAAAGACCAAGGGAACGAACAATAGAAAACAATAGAAAATAATATATTATTTTTTTCCATCTCAAAAATTGTTAAAGTCATTCCCTATGATTTTTTAGTATTTTCCATATGAAGATTCAGTTTTTTCTATTAGTAGAAATTATTGAATTTACTTCCACAAAACAATTGCACAATGTTCTTAGAATATCATCTACCCAATTTGATTTTTAACATAGTATAAAACAATTAACGTGTTATGATATCAAAATTTATTTTAATTCCCATAGTACTATCAATAGTTGGTGCATTATTTAACAGTATTTTGACTAGTAACGTGTTTGCAGCTGTAGGGCCATTTAAGAATAAGGTAAATATTCAAACAGATTCAACACATAATAACGACTGCAATGAAAGCGACACTGGTACAAATAAGGCTGCTTGTATTACCACAGATCAAACAACAACTGAAGAGACCAGCATAAATGGTGAGAAGAACAAACTGACTTCTGACCTTAAGGTAGATCAACTTCAAAAATGTGACGAAAATGATGCTGGAGATAATAATGCAGTATGTACTAATAGAAACAGAAATATTCTTGATGCAGTTGATGTTTTCGGTAATAATAATAACATCAATTATGATATAGATACGAAGCAAATAAACGATTGCGATGATAAACTAAATGGTGATAACAACAGTGTGTGTTTAAATGATTTAAAAAATACTATTACGAGATTAACTCTTGGAGACAACAGCGATGATGGGGTGGATGTTAATACTGAACAAATCAATGATTGCGGTGATACTACTGATGCTGACAATATGTTAAAGTGCAATAATATCCTCCCATAGAATAAATTTAAAGATTATAACTATAAAAACCAGATTCAATTAATTTGTTCATTCTTCTTGCCTACACGGAAATGTGCAATACCAAGGAACGTTATCTGAAAGATCATTGCAATAACTACAGATAAAGAAATTCCCTCAATCCCGAATTGTCTTCCAAGAACAATAATAAGTACCATTTGTGTTACTTGATAGATTATAGAAGAAAATAGAACATATCGGGTGAGTTTCATTGCCAAGAACTTTGAGTTAAGTGTGCCTGTTATCATCATTGGAATGATTCCTAGACTCAGTATTCTTATGGAGCTTAGTGAATTTATGTAGTTCGGAAAGAAGGTTTCGAGAATTACGGGTGCAAGAACGAATACCAAAATGGTGATAATTATGGAAAGTGCAATTCCGTATAATCTTATCCTGTTTCTATTCCTTCCACTTGATTCTTCAGGTATTAGATACTGATAAAAGCTGACTGAAATCATACTAAAAAACATCAAGAACTGAAATCCCAATTGATAATAACCCAAAATTGTATATCCATAGATAGGAGCGATAATTAATTTATCAAAATACAGTAACAACGCATTGGAGAGATTGTATGAATATAGATGTAAAGAGAGTTTGAACTCTTTTCTTATTTTATCAAATCTTTTACTAAACTGTGGTATAGTTTTGAAATATGTAACACTAAATACAAAAAAGGAAATAATAAATCCAACAATAATTCCAGGGATTCCAAAAAAACTGTATAATATAATTGACAAAACAAGCTGTGATGCCCTTGCACCAATAATGTTGATAGCATATTTTGAATAAAGCTTTCTACTCAAAAGTTCATAAGAAGACATCATCCAAAAAGCCATCCCCATCACGAATAGTCCGAGTAACCAATTAAAGAGGGAAACAATTATGGCACAAACTGTGGCAGAAATTAGGATCACTTGATTTGCCTGAATATCTATTTGTTTGTGTCCTTGTGGTACTAATGTCGTTACAGCAGTATTAAGACCAAGTAACGAGATGCTGGAAGACAAGGAAGCAATTGCTATTATATAATTTAATTGGCCATACTCATGAACATCCTGTAACGTAGCTAACAATAACCAAAATATTCCTGTAAGTGCTGCACCAACAAAATTACCTAATGTTATATAGATTAATCCTTCATGGTGACGAACGGATTTGAATATCTTGTTTCATCTCCAATAAGTGAATTATTTAAGGGTATTATTTGAATCATTGTAGAATACAATCAATATTCTTCCCATACTCAATCTAAGCTTTATTTTTAGTGGTTTTTGAAATCATATTAAACCAAGCTCTTGCTTCACTTTTAATCACAAAACAGCTGATTACTGATAGAAATGTATGCAGCAGTTTTTTTTCTTCTTCTAATAATTCAAATGCTGTTCTTCCATTAATAGTAATATACTTTAGTAGCTCTGCGTATGGAGGAAAAATAAAAGCGTCGTCGCTATTTTCAACGGCAAAATCAAGGGCAGTAGTAGTATCCAGTGGAATAATGTCATTACCTTCTCTTGTAAGGAAATACAAGTTATCTACTTTGGTATCATTTTTTATCTTTGCCTCTCGCAAAATTGAATTGATACTATATTTTGGAGGTCTAACTATGGATTGACCAATGGTATTTATCGTAAAGATTGGCACGTTTAACGTGGCTAATTTGTGCATAAAAGCTCTTCCTGTTTTAGAATGAACCAGGCTTCGCACTCTCATACTGCGATTATTATCATGAGTATTGGAAACGCTAATAGCAGTTTTAAAAGTATGGGAACTAATAGTCATTGGTTTTGGAAAACACAAAGCCTGATTAGGCAACTTTATTATTGTCATATCATCAGATAGAAATGAAAATCCATTTTTCACGCATTTTAAAACAGTAGTAGTTTTTCCGGTATCCGGGG
>JAATVL010000222.1 GCA_014523525.1 Nitrososphaerales archaeon TH703
TAAATTATCTGAAATTGGCTAAATGGAAAATGAGAATAATTCACAGAAAAGTTAAGTCTTGAAAAACTTGCATACAGCAATGATTAAGCTGACATAATACTAGAGTGCTTTCAATAGTCTATTCATTTGTTCAAAATCAATCCCAAATCCAAATCGTTTTTCTTCTCTTTTCATGTTTCTATACATACTCATGAGTAACTTGAAGTGCTTTACAGAATTGAGTTTTCCATCCATCTTTAATCTGACTATCCTGTAAACATCGTCATAGTACCCGAATTTTTTGAGGATCCTCTTTTCGTAGAGTCCTACATCAAACGTTGAATCTGTATTTAAAACATCTATGAAGATATCACAGCAAATTAGAGAAGGAATGATTCCTTCACCGAGCAAAGGAAAGACACATCCAATTGATTCACCAACACCTATTATGTTATCATTGTTGAAAGGTAGCATGCGTTTAGGAGGAGAAAGTCTTATTGGCCTCCCTATTTTTTTCAATATCTTGGCTTGATGATATTTTTTAAAGAATTCTGATATTCCATAATAATTTCTATCAATATCACCAGCTCCCATATAGGCTCGTCCATCTCCTAATGGAAAAAACCAGAAATAACCTCTAGCCCCTTTGTAACCTATCACGTAAAACTCATCAATCTCACTGACGTTTTCTACGAGAAATTCGTATGAGGGTATTATGAAATCTTGAGGGGATCTGGGAAGGAGTGATCTATGAAATCCAGTGCAGTCTATAACGTAATCAAAATTTGAAAGAAAATCAGATTCTGGATTACAGTGAAAACCATAGTTTAGCTTTAATCCTTGGCAGAGATCTTGCTCCCACTTGTATTTGTCGTATGTCACCAATCCCTTAAGATCCAAATATTCTATTTTTTCATGAGGAAGGTCCATTCTCAATTTCTTTCCACGATGAAGAACATAATTATCAAAATTCAGCCCTGCATTTTTGGAAAACGTTTCAAGCATGTTTTTTGAAGCTCCCCAAGCACATACTGGCCAATGTGATTCTTTTCTTGATGATTCAAAGATCTCTATTTGATGTCCTTCATCTTGAAGACGATTTCCAAGATAAGATCCTGCCACTCCTGCACCAACAATTGCCAGTTTCACGATATCTCTGAGTTAAAAATTGCTTATATTTCTTGTTGATAATCAAGTCTCAATGGCGACTTCTCTCAATATTAAAGGCGGGTCTCAAATAGGATATATAGCAGAAATTAATAACAGAAACTAGTTCGCTGAGTTAACAATATTTTTGTTTGTAAGAAAAATAATAGCTGAAAGCTTTACTAAATTACTCAATAGATAAATCCAATATTATTTAATCTTCTAGGATGGTACTCTCGAAATTTAGGATTAAAATTTATTTAGAAGAGTAATCACGCTAGAACTACTAGTCAAAGATATCATAGAAGTGATTGCGAATATGAATTTAAATGTACAATTCGTCGTATCGAACAGGAATTATACTAATAATTTTAGCTTCTCTCAATTGGACTTTCATGAATAGGTGAACATGCAAGGGAAATAAGAAAATCTTTAGTATAAAAATTAGTAAAAGTGTCCTATTATGAAAAAATTTAATATTTATTGTATCTAGTAGAAAGGCTACTTATACTACAACTTAGTTACAATAGAAATAACAGTTCACCTTAAATAGTTAGTAATGTAGCCCTATAATGGATGCAACAAACAATGTCATACATTTTAGCAACAATATTAGTAGCACTAGCGACAATCAGTGGAATAAATATGCATAATTCAGCACAGGTAGCATTAGCACAAGAACCATTGTCAAGTCCAGCATGCGGTCAAGTAGTTCATGGCAACGTGACATTAACTGCAAATCTTGACTGCACAGGAGATGGATTAATTGTTGGAGGAGATAGTACAACGATTAATTTGAATGGATATTCTATCAATGGACCAGGAGATAATAGCTCCAAAGTAGGCATATCTGTACCCCATTCAAACAATGTAATTATACAGGGTTCTGGCTCGATTCGTAATTACCAAGCAGGCATTTTAATATCTGGCTCTCAAAATACTGAGATAAATAGGCTTACATTCGAAGATAATAAAATAGCAGTCTTTATGACAGGTGCAATAGGAACTACTGTTGAACAGAACTTTATTGACTCCAATACAATTGGTATCGCATCACATTCGACAATCGGAACTCAGCTGCATGCAAATATGATGACTGGAAATGATCTTGCAGGCGTAACGCTTGTCAATACTGACAGATCTCAAATAGATGCCAATTCAATTGGTGGAAGCAGAAACGGTATATATCTGGACTCACAGAGCACTAAGAATACAATCCTGTACAACAATGTACTAAAGAATGATATCGACATAAATAATGCCGACGGGTTGCCACTCAACATTAACGGAAACGAACTATTGAAGAACAATTGCTTCGTTAGTACTCCAAGTGGTGGATGCAATCCTCAATAAGGGGCAAAGTTGACGCAGCTAGATCAAGAACCACAAACCTCATTTTTTTATTTTAATTAAGATAAAACCTCTATAGAGAATATACTTATATTTTCAATTTGAAAAAATAGTAGAAAGAATAATTGATTTTTTGCATTTTCACATTCGATATGCCGCATCATTAATTTTTACCGTGTGTGCGGTGTCAGTAAGCATCTTTTTACTTAATAAAAGATGACGTCTGGAGAAGGATCTTGAGAATATTTTTGAAAATTCCTATCTATTTAGA
>JAATVL010000223.1 GCA_014523525.1 Nitrososphaerales archaeon TH703
TAAGTGTAGTTAAGTGGTTAACTCGGCCGATTGGCGTGAATTGGCGCGGGTGAATTTTTAAGGTGATTTATAAAATTGTATTGCATATTAGAGCTAATCATATATGCGAAAAGGTGATAGGTATCAGTGATAAAATTGCCGAGCGATTATCAAAATGAAGTCACCTCTGTAATTTGTAGGAATATTAATCCTGGCTATGAAAGAGATTATGACAATTGGCTAAAGCGTTTTATGACACTTCAAAGAAAAGCTCCTGGCTACCTTGGTGTTACAATAATCATCCCTGGAAGTAGCAAATCATCTATGCGGTATATTATCCGCCGTTTTACTGACAAGGCGTCGATGGAAACATGGGATAGCTCAAAAGAAGCAGTAAAGCTATTAGAGGAAGTAAACAATTACTCTACACGCCATTACGAACATTCCACTGGTTTGGAAACATGGTTTACTCTGCCAGGATTGAAAACTCTTAGTCAATCACCACCACCCAGATGGAAAATGACTATTGTTATTTTCTTTGCTGCGTTTGCTATTAGCTCTGCATCCCGATATATTCTTAATTCCTTCATTGGACAGTGGCCAATATTTGGAAATGCCATAATTTTCAGCGCAATTTTAGTTATTTCGCTTACTTACTTTGCACTACCTATTGTCAATCGTTTGCTGCAACGATGGTTATATCCCGGAACTGTATAATAGCTGTGGGATGGACTTATTTTTTAATTCTAATTGATTAAAGATCCAGTATGTCTTATCCTCCGTATCTAATAAAGGAACTTGTCCATTTGATAGTAACTAATTGACTCATATCGTGTGATTAAATTGGAGTTAAGGATTTATAGTATTCAAAAAATCAGAAAACGTTTCCAAATCCCATGAGTCTTCATAGCGTTTTCCATTCACAAAGAAAGTTGGTGTACCTTCTACTCCATGATCAATCCCACTTTTTAATGATTTTTCTATTAAAGGAGCGTAGACATGTCCTGTCATTTCCTTTTTGAATCTATTAAGATCTAATCGGACTTTTTTTGCGTACTGCAATAGATGACTATCATCCATTGCCTTCTGATGTTCAAAGAGATAATCATGCATTTGCCAAAATTTATCTTGGGCTGCGGCGGCTTCTGCTGCCTCTGCGGCATGCTGGGCATGAGGATGGATATCACTGAGAGGAAAGTTACGAAATACAAAGTATATTTTATTTTTGAACCTCTTCATAATTTCTTTGACTATGGGATAAGCCATTCCAGTATACGGACATTCGTAATCACCGTATTCTATTAAACTAATGGGTGAATCAATCGAGCCTTGTATATGCTCAGTTTCAACGTTTCCACTGGTCGAGTCCTTAGATTCTTTTTTAAAAGGTCGTTTACTCTTTTTTATTTCAATTCACCTTACCGTATAAATTCCTAAACCCAATTACTGCTACTTTCTTAGTACTAGTATAGGTATTCATTCCTTTTAGAGTATACATATAGTTTTGATCTTTATTAAATATAGTAGTATTCCTCAAGTCCTATAAAGCATACTAGACAGGAAACAGATTATTATCAAACTTAAATAATAATAAAACGCATATTATAGGTATGGAATCTTGTGGACACCTTGAACAAGTCAACCTCCAAATGAAAGGAAAGACACAAGGATGTGAAGAATGTGAAAAAATTGGATCTGACTGGGTACATTTACGATTGTGTTTGTCATGTGGGCATGTAGGTTGTTGTGATTCATCTCCAAATAAGCATGGAACAAAACACTTCAAATCAACAAGTCATCCAGTCATAAAGTCATATGAGCCTGGTGAAAACTGGAAATGGTGTTATGTAGACGAGATATTTATTAAATAATAGGTGATAAATAATGGGCTTTAGGATCTGGAATACGGATAAAACTAAAGGTGGGTAAGTCTGATTATAGAGTTACATACCTTGCTTAATGAAAAATATTAAAATACAATAGGACACCGATAAGTGCTGATGAATGGTGAGAAAGACTCTTTTATTCACTCATCACTTACTCTAATAGTCCTGGTTGTCCTAGCAGTTGTATCAAGCGTCATAATCATGGAGTTTGGATTGAATGACCATCACATTACTATGGCACAGCAACAATCACAAGTTAATCTAACTTCAGATGAAAAACAAAAGGCACTGGAGGGAATATCTTTTGTAATGGATAACACGACTTTTTCGCAACATACAGCAACCGTTAACGGCATTCAAATGCATTATGTGATTGGCGGTAAAGGAGACCCTGTGGTTTTATTGCATGGATATCCACAAACATGGTATGAATGGCGTTATATTATGCCTGCTCTAGCCAAGAACTATACAGTCATTGCACCTGATCTTCGAGGATTTGGTGATTCCTCAAAACCATTAACTGGTTACGATGGGAAAACTACCGCTGAAGACATTTATCAGTTAACCAAGCTGTTGGGCTTTAACAAAATCTTTTTGGCAGCACATGACGTTGGGTCTCAGACAGCTTTTTCTTATACTGCCAACCACCCTGATAATGTTACTAAACTTGTGATCATGGATTTTCCATTCCCTGGTTTCCTGCCACCCTCATTTGGATCGAATGGACCTTGGTGGTTTAGCTTCTACCAGCAGCAGGATATACCTGAGTCTCTTATACAAGGTAAGGAACGGGAGTATATCTCTTGGTTCATGAAGGGATTAGCATATAATCCATCAGCAATAAAAGAAGAGGACATAGATGTCTGGACAAGTCATGCGATGTCTCCTGGTGGGCTTCGGGGATCATTTGAGCATTTCAGAGCTTTTCCTACAGATGCTATGCAGAATAAAGAAATAGCCAAGTCTAAAATTACAACTCCTGTATTAGCACTCGGCGGTGACATATATCCAGCTTTAGGTGGCGATGTTCCGGGTAACTTTGCATATAGCTCGTTAAAATCATTAGCTTCAAATGTAACTGGTATTACAGTTCCACTTTCAGGACACTGGATTCCAGAAGAGCAACCAAAATTTGTAATAGATCAGTTATTCAAATTCTTTGGAAATAGTACTAGTGGAAGTAAATGAGTACGTTATGTAGTGTTCTTATGTCATTGTCTAGGCGACATTAGAGTATCTATTGGCTATTCTTTGGATTTTGATATACGCGTAAATTTCTTTTAATCACTTATTAAGCTCTGTAGCGTGCAGCAAATGTATCCGATTCTTTACTTGACAAGTCATGAAGAAATTGTGCTCTTATTAGCTTCCCGTATACAATTAAGTCTCGTGCTAGCATTCTTAGACGTTTTGCCAATAAACTGTTAATTATCTCTCCATCTTCATTGAAATCTTCTTCTGCATTAACAGAAATACCGTAAGGCAAACTCCATCCATAGCACTGACGTACCGCTGTTCTCATTTGATCCATTACTGTTAATCCTTTTTCATGAGATGTACGGATGTAACCAAATGTTTTCCCGGCAAACTCTTGCCAATAATGATCCAAAA
>JAATVL010000224.1 GCA_014523525.1 Nitrososphaerales archaeon TH703
GTGCCAGCAACAATATCAAATAACGGTTTATCTTTCCTTCCTATAATTTTGTCTCTTTCTGAAGCCAATTCATAAAATGCCTTGTAAGCGCCAGCTTCATACGCTCCAAGTGAACCTCCTCCCTGGAAGATTAAAGCTCTTTGAAAATCAATTGTAGATGTCAACATTCAGTAATGTGATAAAAAAAGTGAAATTATAAGTATCTTTTTATTGTTTTGCAGGCTCTGGCTGTACTAAGACAACAAGATTAAGCAATGCCGGTACTGGATTATTTAAAATTCTCCATGCTTCCAAATATTGTCCATGCTTCCTTGATTTTGCCATCTTGAAAATGAAAAATCTCGACTCCTTGAGTCTCAAACTTCTCATGGCTTACATCCTTCCAATTCTGTTCCTCATGGCTTGGTTGAGTACCATGAAGTTCCTTTGCAAATGTCCCTTTCAAGGTCCATCTCATTGCAAGTTTATCCTGTTCCCCAAATGAATCTACTATTGTGATATTCATATCAGGAAATGCCTTGAGATCTCCGTCTATCCACTGTTTGAAATTTTCCAGACCTTTGATTTCTTCCAACCCATGATAAACTATGTCAGGAGTAACAAAGTTTTTTGCCTCATCTGTTTTTCTCTCATTAAATATAGTCTGAACAAATTTTTGAGCAATCGTCTTGTTATTAGCTTCTGTCATGCCCTCATTCCTTTAAAGCTACCATTAAAGGTTTCCATCCGGGCATTAAAATAATGAATAGGCTACCGAACGGGTTCAAAATCGTATGGCTCTATTCACCATCTACTGAAAGTACTAACTATCCGACCATTAATTATTTTCCTAACTTAGAGGACTTTAGAAATGTATCGCCCAATGGTCCTAATATTAAATGAACTGTAAATATTTAGTGTACCATAGTTGATAATAGGTTTTATAACTTCGCTAATAATTCCATCTTGAGTTTCTGAAATTCTTCGTCCGATAAGATCCCTTGCTTTTTAAGATCTGCTAACTTTTGCAGTTTCTGTGTTACATCTTCCTGACCGGATGATTGTTGAGGCTTTGGTTGTTGTTGTTGTTTTAACTCATCTATCTGTCTTTGTTGATCTGCTTTTAATTGGTCCATTTCTCGCTGATGAGCTGCATCTTGTTGCTCCATTTCCGCTCCCGCACGACGTCTGGCTACGCCTGCACCTATTGCTGCTGAAGCCCATCTACCTCTCATAATTTCAATTATATACCACAATAAATAAACTTTCCTAAACGAGCTTGAAATTAATTATCATAATAAAAAATATCTCATAACTTTCACTTATAATCCACATTATCTTTTGTTCCCATTCTATAATTATTGATAACCTTTGGCTCTTCTAATCCGTTTCGATTCATCCATAGTTTTTCTTATTTTCCTTAGCGATTTTTGTTCATGAACATTTGAGAATCTGCTTATGTTGATATCCCCTGTCTTAAAGTTTCAGCATGATGATCGGAGACCAATTTTATGAAGACCAGATTGCTAGGAATAGAAATGTTTCTGATTGATGCCTGATACTCGTCTACCAATCTAATAATAGGTGATTTTGATGTTTCTAATGAATTCATAATAGAATTCCTTAACTTAGTAGTATCATATTTTTTTATTATGCCGTAAGGAACATTTTCAATGGCAGCCATAACAAAGACATTAGGCATGTCTCCTCGAATATCTTCCTCTATATCCTGCCAGTCGTCCATTAGATCAAGTAACGCTTGATTATAATGAAGAACTAGGGAAACGTTTTCACTAAAGCTTGGTAACTTGGCATCTAAAACTCTCGCATAAATTGTTGATGCATCTGATGATTTAGATAGGCTGAAATTTCTTATTTCATTGTATGAAAAAGTGCTGCCTTCAATTATACGACTTTTGACAATCTGCTCAAACTTCCAAAATGGCCAGAATTGCTTTAATGAAAAATCTATTGAATACTTAAGATGATCCTGATGATGTTTATCGATTTCGTTAGCAAGGATTTTATTTATGGACCGACGCACTTTTCTGGCTAGCAGATGGTATCTATTATTTTTTGTCTCAAAAAATTTATCGTAAAGAAGAACATACCTAGCCAAAAGCCTTATCATTCTATATACCCATAATGCTTGCTCCAAATCTTTAGTATCAAAATATGTAGCTACATAGTATGTAGGATCTTGTGCCTTTTCATCTACAGCTTTAAATGTGGTTGATAAATTTAGATCATACTTCATCAATAACTTACTTAAAGAGATCATCTGTTCTATGAAATGCATTCTATCATCAGGAAAGCTCAATTCTTTAGTAACTCGAAAAATTTTATCGATAATAGATTTTTCCTCTTTGTTTCGCAAGTTGATAGATTTAATTTCCACCATCTCTGATCTCCTCCAATTATAAATATTAAGGATATCTGCCCTAGATATTATTAAACCTGGTTGACATCGAGATTATCCTCCTATCAAAAATTCAGATAAGCTTTGAAACGAAAAGGTGTTTAAAGACAATGCCAATACGAAATTATTTTATGCCAATAAAGTAATTTTTAAGATGAAATATACAAAGAGAATACGATTTAATTTCAGGAATACAATTTTTGATATAGGTTGTAGTATAATCTGGATCCTCTCATCAAGAAGAATGCTAATAACATTAACCAAATACCACCCACAAAAGAAAACTTCACACCTATAGCCACCCCTGTTACAAGAATA
>JAATVL010000225.1 GCA_014523525.1 Nitrososphaerales archaeon TH703
AAAAAAGGTAATCATAACCCCTGACAAATTAGAGGACATTGAATATAAAGAAGTTGAAATAGATGGAAAGAAAATCCTTATCTCCGTGCAGTAGCTAAACTGTTCCTAAAATTAGATATCTAATTAAATAATATTTTGTAGAATAACCAAAATTTCTTTTTTGTTAAATCATCTATTTGAATTAACTTACGACATAACTTTCATGGCAATAATTGTAAATTAAAGTAACTGTTGTGTATTTTTTACTATGAATAATATGACAATAATTAAATTATACTTTTCCATTGTTTTTTTGTGGAAGTTTACTCGGAAGAACGCCCATGGGGATCATTTGAAAAATTCAATGAGAATGAACGATGCACCGTAAAACTACTTTACATAAAGCCTGGTTCTAGATTGAGTCTTCAATATCACAACAAGCGAAAGGAATTTTGGAAAATAGTTAAGGGTTCTGCTACGGTAGAAGTGCAGAACGAACGATCTTCCCTGAATGAAGGGGACAGTATCATAATTCCATCGGGTGCGAAGCACAGAATTCAAGCGATCGATTCTGTTTGTATTGTTTTAGAAATTTCTTATGGTAGCTTTGATGAAAACGATATTGTAAGAATTGAAGATGATTATGACAGGGCATAGTATTTATAGAATTTGGAAATTGAATCGCTAAAACATTTTGTATAGTACCTCGACTAGTAACTAATGAAGCTGTATTGGATCAACAAAATCGTATTGTATTTAACGAAATACAAATAAAGCCCTATTATCGCTTTTAATCTAATGAGTGCAAGTAAAAAACCCCACATGAATCTTGTCGTTGTGGGTCACGTTGATAATGGTAAATCAACTATTGTTGGTCATTTATTAGTAGATATGGGTGTGATCGATCAAAGAACCATTGATTCTTTTGCTAAGGAATCTGAAGAAACTGGAAAAGGTGATACTTTCAAGTACGCTTGGGTATTAGATAGCATAAAGGATGAGAGAGAAAGAGGAATTACAATAGATTTAGCTTTTCAAAAATTTGAAACGCCTAAATATTTTTACACCTTAATTGATGCTCCTGGTCATAGAGACTTTATCAAAAATATGATAACTGGGGCATCGGAAGCAGATGTTGCAATTCTTGTGGTATCGGTAAAGCCAGGAGAGACCGAGGCAGCTACTGATCCTGGAGGACAGGCAAGAGAGCATGCATTTTTGTCAAGGACGCTCGGTGTAGGGCAAATCGTAGTTGCACTGAATAAAATGGATGATTCGGGATATTCAGAAGCGCGTTACAATGAAGTCAAAGAAACTGTAGAAAAAATGTTAAAGTTAGTAGGCTATAATGTTTCAAAAATAAGCTTTATACCTGTTTCAGGTTGGAAAGGCGATAATTTAGTCAAGAAATCTGAAAACATGCCTTGGTACAAAGGACCCACTTTAAATGAAACTCTCGATCTTTTCGAACCCCCAGAAAAACCTATAGGGAAACCACTTAGGATACCAATCCAAGATGTTTACTCAATAACGGGTGTTGGGACAGTACCAGTTGGCAGGATCGAAACAGGAGTTCTAAAGGCAAATGACAAAGTCATTGTAATGCCATCTGGCGTGACTGGAGAAGTCAAATCAATAGAAACACATCATACTCAGATGGATTCCGCAGAAGCTGGTGATAATATTGGATTTAATTTGAGAGGTGTAGATAAAAAGTCAATTAAGCGTGGAGATGTAATCGGGCCCGTAGTTAGTCCACCCAATGCTGCAAGAGAATTAGAGGCACAAATAATAATTATACATCATCCTACCGCAATGGCTCCGGGGTATACTCCCGTACTTCATGCCCATACCGCACAGGTGGCTGCTACCTTATCTGAATTTGTAGCAAAAATTGATCCAAAAACAGGTGGAGCTGTTGAAGAAAAACCAAAGTTTCTAAAAACTGGTGACGCAGCAATTGTGAGGATAAAACCTGTTAGGCCATTGGCTATAGAAACATTCAAAGAATTTCCAGAAATTGGCAGATTTGCACTGAGAGATATGGGAACAACAATAGCTGCTGGTGTCGTTAAATCTATTGTAGAAAAATATGACCCAAGCACCAAGAAGTGAGTCCAATTAATGACTCAAGAAGCGCGTATTAAATTAACTAGTACTAATCTTGTTATGCTCGAAAATGTATGTCACGAGATAAAAGGTATTGGAGAAAAAAATGGCATTAAATTTAAAGGGCCACACCCACTTCCCACTAAAAAAATGAAAGTCGTTACTAGAAAATCACCTTGTGGACAAGGCACTAACACGTGGGATAAATATGAACTAAGAATTCATAGGAGGGTAATTGATTTAGGAGCAGATGATAGATCAATCAGACAGTTGATGAGACTTAAAATTCCTGACGACGTATACATTGAGGTTTCTCTGACCTAACAATAACTGTAATTTCTTTTAATCATTTACTAGGATTCTTTTTCAATTTACTGTAGGAGTTTGGTGGAACTTCTAAATCTACAGAGGAATCCGGATTAATAATTTTGGCAAGTATCTCAATACCAATAATAATCCTTGGACTAGGTCTACTAAAATATGAGAGAGCATCTACCGCAAAGACCATATCATTTTGAACAGCTCTAAGTGAATTCCATTGATTATTTTTTTGTAAAGAACCGGATTCTTGCAATACCTTATGAAGATCGAATCCACAAGGAGAAAGAAACAGTATATCAGGATCGAATTGAGCTATTTGGCTCAAGTCTATTTTACGAGACCTCTCGCCAATCTTGCTGATTCCATTAATTCCTCCAGCAAGTCCAACCATTTGAGGAACCCAGTGTCCACAAATGTAGAATGGATCGAACCATTCCAGACAAATTACTTTCGGTCTATTACTCTTGTTAGTAGCAGAGATCTTTTCGATTTTTTTCGTCAAAGAAACTTTAATCTGTGAGCCATCTTTCTCCTTCCCAACGGTTTTAGCAATATCCAAAATATTTTGCATTATATCATCCACAGTATGCGGATCCAGAACAAGACTATGAGGTTTATTGTCCAAGAATTGAATCGAATCGTACGTTTGTTTTTTATGAGGTGAGCATACATCGCACAATCCCTGAGAAATAATAAGATCCGGCTGTATTTTTTTTAGCAGATCATAATTTATTATAAAGAAATCATTTTGCAATCGCGAAAGTTCCTGTATTTTTTCTTCGATTTGAAGACTTGTCATTGATTCTGAATCGAAAACAGACCTTATGACCTGAGGTTTGTTCTTTGCTTCGGCAGGATAATTACACTGATCGGTGACTCCAAATAATAAATCCTGAGATCCCAACAAGTAGATAATTTCTGTTGCACTTGGGAGAAATGAAATAATCCTATTAAACATCAAAAATTGTGAAATTACTAATTATATTAAACTGCTGTTTGTACTATTTTGATAAGCTCATAGTTAGAGTATTCTTCCTTGAGTTCAATACCTCGTTTTTTAGAATATTCTTGAAGGTGTTTTATCCGTTTATCTTGCTTTGTTTACTATGAATCATGGCCATTACTGTCGAGGTCTTTGCGGGGTAGCGGTAGTGGTTATACTATGAACCTAAAACATAATACACACACTATAACCTTATTTCATCTGCTCCACTTTAGGCGATGGTATGCCTGAGTCGATATGCAATCCCTTATACAAGCCGGCTGCTATTATTCCTCCAAGAATGGGAGCTACCCAGTAAATCCATTGATAGTCAAAGTTCCAAACAATTAGCGCAGGGGCAAATGCACGTGCTGGGTTCAAAGCTCCGCCACTTATAGGCCCTGCCAACAAGAAACTAAATCCAAGAGTAAACCCTATTGCGACTCCAGCTAAAGGTGCTATCTTGAAATCTTTAGATCTAGTTGTTGCTAATACAACATATACAAGAGCAAATGCCATGACAGTTTCCAAAATTAATGCTCTAATAGCATTTCCATCTTTAGGAAGTACAACACTAGCAGCCATTTCGCTTCCAAACATTGAATATACTACAGCGGCACCGGTAACAGCCCCCAATACTTGGCACGCAATAGTCAGTGCCGCTACTTTTCCACGCATTTTTCTTGATACTAGAAATGCTATTGTAACAGCCGGATTAAGCTGAGCTCCAGAGCGAGCGTTAATAGCATATACTAATGCAGTTA
>JAATVL010000226.1 GCA_014523525.1 Nitrososphaerales archaeon TH703
AAACAATCCTATGTTTGGTAAACCAGATTCAAAACCGATAGATATTGTCGAAATTGGTCAATCCATGCTTACATATTATTAGCCTGCCCTTATAGTATTGGGATTAACATTGGCGGGTGCTGTGATTGGAGCGTTGGCACTAGCAAGAAGAGAGGGTTTATTAAAAGAAAATGAATCAGCTAATTGATTTTGTATTTGTTTCAGTCATACTGGTTTCGATTGGTATATATGGTCTTGTGGTCAAGCGAAACGCAGTACGCATGATATTTTCTATCGAGATTATTGCAAATGCTGCGAATCTAAATCTTATAGCATTTTCAAGATATATACATAATGTAGAGGGTCAAGTCTTTGCACTATTCTCTATTGCAATCGCCGCTGCTGAAGTAGCTGTTGCATTGGGAATTATAATTATTGCTTATAGGTTGTATAAGCAAATAGATGTAGAAGAATTCAGGAGCTTAAAGGGATAAACAATATAACAAGTGAGAAATTGCATGACAGAGTCATATTACCTGCTAATAGCAACATTTCTTCCATTGCTTCTTTCTCCTGTTGTTTATGTTATAGCGAAGAAAAGAGGAGCCAATTCAGCAACGTGGCTCTCCTTTGGTATACTGGCCATTTCTACAATGTTACTATTCATGGCTTCTTTTAGTCTACAAGGTGGAAGAACCGCATATATAGAATCATATACATGGAGTCAATTTGGAAATTTCGGATTAAGAATTGATGGATTGAGTTTACCATTTGCAATGATAATAAATATCTTATGTACTGTACTAACTCTTTATTCAAAACCATACATGTTACATAAGATTAAAGAATCCTTTAAAGAGAACTTTAATAAAGGAGAGAACAATTCCGATTCCGAATCAGGCTTGTATAAATCAAATACCGGAGTGAATGAAATGAAGACTCTTACTGTATCAGGAGTAAATGAGGAACAATATACCAATCAACAAATGGGACTTTATTTTGCACTTTATCTGACTTTCTCAATGGGAATGCTAGGAACTGTTCTTGCCACAAATCTAATAGAATTTTATGTATTTTTTGAACTAATGCTTGTTCCGTCATTCTTTCTCGTAGCATTTTATGGATATGGTGAGAGAAAAAGAATTGCTTTAATGTTCTTTTTCTGGACTCACGCAGGTGCAGTAGTTATGCTATTAGGTCTGCTTGCCATGGGATTCTTTGCTGGCGGCTTTGATTATGATACCGTCAGAGAGAATGCTAGCAAGATTCCGGATCAGTGGCTTGTACTTATTGTGTTTGCACTGGTAATAGGACTGGGTGTAAAATTGGCAGCCTTTCTTCTACATATATGGCTCCCTTATGCTCATTCTGAGGCTCCTACTCCTGTATCAGCCTTGTTGTCCCCGGCCATGATCGGAATTGGTGCTTATGCATTAATAAGACTCTGGCTAGAATTGCTTGTTGGTAGTTATTCTCAATATAGTATTTACATCAATCTTTGGGGTTTAGCAACGATGATCTACGGTGGTGCCATGGCTATGATGCAAGATGATATCAAAAGAGTGTTGGCTTATTCAAGCATAAGTCAAATGGGTTACATTCTATTTGGCATCGGCTCTGACAGCACTCTTGGGATAACGGGTGCCACCCTTATGTATGTAAGTCATGGATTGGGAAAAGCCATACTCTTCATGATGGCTGGAGCCATTATACTACAAACAGGAACAAGAACCATGTCAAAGCTCGGTGGTCTTGCGGGAAGGATGCCTTATACAGCAGTAATTGCCATGATTGGTGCCCTCACAATTATGGGCATTCCCCCGACTAGCGGTTTTATGGCTGAGTGGATATTGTTTAATGGAGTCTTGCAATCAGGTATAGCTAATTCGGATACTCTCAGAATAGTGGCATTTGGACTTGGAATACTTGCTACAGTGCTAACTGCAGCATATATATTGTGGATGTACAAGAGAATATTTTTTGGAAAAATTCCGGAACAATACACAAAGATTAAGGACCCAAATAGGTATGTTATTGTTACCATGGCAGCGCTTGCTGCAATTACTCTTATTTTAGGAGTCTATCCAAATCCACTACTGAATCCGGTTGCTGACTATATTCAGGATATGTTTTCAAACGATAGTACTGTACTTCAATTTAGTAACGTAAAACCTGTTAGCCTAGAATCTCAGAATGATCAAAACAAACTAGTAGCGGTTGTTGGAGGAGGTTCATGATTATGAATATCAATACGAGTCTCAATGTAAATGGGAATATCGTAAATATTTTAGTTGGGGCTAGTCGGAGTCGGAATGTTGTCGGCGCATTTCTAAATAGGGGAGAGGAATTAAATTGACCGAGCTTCAAGGAATCATCGGATTTGAAGGATTAGGAATCAATGCTTGGATGGTGTGGGTTCTTCCTTTTGTCGGAGCTGCACTTATTCCGGCTATCGCAAAAGTTGGCAACCGTCTTCGCAATTATGCAGCCGTCGGCTTTGCTCTTGCTAGTGCTATATTTGCAGCAACGTTAATACCATTAGGAATCGAAGGAGGGCAAGTTCATAGTCAGATAAACTGGATACCTATTCTAAACATCCATGCAGGAATATTGGCAGATTCGTTATCTATTTTTATGACGAATATCGTTGCATGGATATCATTTCTTATTTTCATATACTCGGTAGGGTACATGCATGGAGACAAAGATCTCACAAGATATTGGTTCTTTATGCTTTTCTTTATTGGTTCCATGCAATTGATAGTCTTTTCTGATAATTTGTTGATGTTATTCTTTGGTTGGGAAGGCGTTGGACTTGCTTCCTTTGCACTTATAGGTTTCTGGTATCATGATAGGAAAAGGGACTTTGTTGGAACACCCGGACATTATGCCGGGGGAATACAAATGTGGGCCTCACCGTCACATGCAGGACTAAAAGCATTTCTTATGACAAAAGCAGGTGACATCATGATGTTATCCGGAATGTTCTTGATTTTTGGATATGCCGGTACATTTGGCTTTACTGAGCTAATACAGGATCAAAGCTGGGCCACAGAGATGGCAAATAATAATCTACTTGTTCCTGCAGCAGTACTAATTTTTGGTGGAGCAATAGGCAAATCTGCACAATTTCCGCTAAATGAGTGGCTACTTGAGGCAATGACCGGCCCTACACCTGTTTCTGCTCTTATTCACGCTGCAACAATGGTAAAAGCAGGAGTTTTCCTTGTGGCAAGAATTGGCCCTTTGTTCTTTGCAATATCGGCTTTAAATTCATCTCAATTTTTCGAAGTCGTTGCATGGATCGGAGGAATAACTGCATTCCTACTAGCAACACAGGCAATGGTCAATCCAGAAATAAAAAAGGTCTTGGCTTATTCTACTGGATCTCAGATAGGTTTAATGGTGATGGCGTTGGGAATTGCTGGACTTTCTACATCTTTTGTAGATGGTTACACAGCCGGTCTCTTTCATCTCATGAGTCATGCAATGTTTAAAGCATCATTATTTATGGGGGCGGGGGCTGTATTGCATGCCGTCGGTTCAAGATTCATGACAGATATGGGAGGACTTAGGAGTAAAATGAAAAAGACATTCATATTCATGATGATGGCTGGTTTGTCTCTTGCTGCAGCTCCATTTATTACCCTTGGGTTTTGGAGTAAGGATGCTATCCTGGCCTCCGTTCTTGAATCAGGTTATCAGTATTCGTGGGCTCTCTTTGCCATTGCAGTCATGGTGTCTTTCATGACAGCGTTCTATACATTTAGGATGCTCGGTATGACTTTCTTTGGGGACAAAAGTAAGTTTATACAAGAAACTGAAAGCAGCCATCATGTCCATGAAGTTGGAGCTGTAATGTGGGTTCCGTTTGCTATACTAGCAATTGCCAGCATTGCCATAGGTTTAATTGGATTCGGATTTGAACACCAGCTCCACGAAATGTTCTCAGCATACCTTGCTAATTCGTTTGGCATTCAAAGTACCGTTTCAGTGGAACAAGAAATTCAATCAAAAGGCGGATCTGAATTCCTGTCTTTCGTGGGACTTAATCCGGTCGCTGTTATCGCCTCATTTAGCGCATTTGCTTTGGGTGCAATCCTTGGAGGGCTTGTTTACATGAAAAGAGCCATAAATCCAGAGATAGTGTCAAGAAGTATTATTTCCAGAGCAGTATGGAAATTCTTCATAAATAGATGGTATCTTAATACTGCGTTATACTGGGGAGCTGTGATAGGACCGCTGGCAATATTCCGTATTGTCTGGAGATATTTTGAAAGTACTATAATTGACGGAATCAATCCAGGTCTTCAAGGAACAATGACATACTTCTCAAGAGTTATCAAGGCTGGGCAAACAGGAATAGCACAGACTTATCTTTTTGTCTTTGCAGCAGGTGTGCTGATAATCATCATGCTGTTGTTCTTGTAGGAGTGAAATAGAGTATGGATTTCTTATCAACTCCTCTGTTAGTAACTGCAATACTGGGTTCAGTTGGACTTGCTATTCCAATTATTGATTCTCTTAAGAAGGAAAGAGGAGCCAATAATAGATTATATTGTGGGATATCAGTGGGAGCTATAGTACTAATCATCAGTATCATTATCATTAGAGTACTTTTTGGAGAACAAATTCCTACAATCGAATTTGGTAAGGGTATGCTTGCCGATGATATGTTTGGCGCATTCTTTTCGATAACATTATTGATTGTATCAATAATGGTAACTGCTTCATCATGGGACTTCATGAAAAACAAAACAAATCCTGCCGCATATTATTCATTGATTCTCCTATCCACAATAGGAATGATACTTATTGCCTATTCTAC
>JAATVL010000227.1 GCA_014523525.1 Nitrososphaerales archaeon TH703
CAATTACCGCATCCGTTCCGTGTCCTTCAGATTCTGGTGAGAACCTTGTAGTCATTAATCCAACCAAAAGACCTCCTAACCCCGTTATCAAAGGTAACATCCATGGCTTCTCGATAAAGAGGGTGTAACCAAAATTACTTTGAAATCCGCCTGGCAACGGAGGGAAATATCCTGCTCCTAATCCAAGGAATAACCCTGTGAAAAATTCGACGGAAAGAAACAGCGCCACTGCTCCCAGTCCCGCAACAACGCCTAATAGAAAACCAATCAGTATCCACTTTCTAAAGTAGCTAAAATCTAAATTCCATTTCATACCTCTTAATGTTCTCGCAATTGACTTGATCTGGTAATAGTAGGGAATGTCAGGTTTCATCTAAAACTACTTGATTGATTCTTTCATAGTAATCCCTTTTAATTATTGTTTTAGATTTTTCTAGGAGTTTTATCTATATCTTTGTAAGCGTCTAAATACTACAATGAGGCAGCTGAACCTTAATAGAATATAAAATAGATCTTTATTCAGGCTATGCACCTGTAAGCTCATGATTAATAGGATCTCATGTAATCGATTATAGCTAATAATCAGGAAATAGAAATAAATTATTCCGTCCTGGTAACTCAGGTTCGTAAATTCACTATTGAGCAGAGATAACTATTTGGAAAACAAAGAAGCTAAATTAGATTGTGATTAATTTTCATTAACTTTTTCATTGATAAGACTACCGATGGAGGGTGCACTTATGTTCAATCCTGATGTTGCCGGCAATGGTTCATCGATTACAGTGTTGGTAAAGAGAGGGAGAATTGTATACAATGCAATTGATATCGCAACTGCGGCTATTATGATTAAGATAACAATCCTTTTTTTATTCATGCATTATAAACACCTCGTCTAACTATTGACTTGATAGTTTTGCGCTGCCAAATAAAGTCGAGAAGGCCTTGCACCAAATGAGCACTGTATTGTATTTTGCTAAATCAGTTCCAGTAGGAATTTCATAATTCTGATTTCCAATATTACCTTTCAATCTTCCAAGATTGACAATATCTGAAACATCTTTTCCTGTAGAGAGATAAACATATAGATCTGGTCCGTTAGTAGTCTTTAGATTTTCGAATCTTAGGAAAGTTTTGCCATCTGCAAGATTGATTACTTTAGCAGCGCCCGCAGCTTTATGGAATCCATCACCCGCATCTACAAAATTACCCATTAGTGCCTTTGTTTCTTTTGGCATGGGAGTCTCGGACATATTTTCATTAACAGTAGAATTTTGTTTTGAAAACTCATTCATTACCATCTCCTTATCTTTCTGAGTCATGTTTTTAGCCGCTTGAATTCTTTGTTCTTCAGTCATGTTCATAAAGTTCTGAACATCGGATGAAGCAGCAAAGGATACTTGCAACCTGCTTGTTACTAACATCACTGAAGGGGCTAAGCTGGCAATAATAATTATGCCAAGTATGATTGTACTTCTTTTCATATTATTTTCATTTGAAACAACGCGCATTTATTTTAAAAAGATTTATCCACATTATATCCAGATTTATACAAAATAGCATGGATGACATAGCTATAAGTTATATCATGCGACTTTCTGCGATTTGTCATTAACATCTGGCTGCTCTTTACTATATGCCCTCTTTAACCAGATGGGAGTAACTAGTGTAGTTATGGCAACCATTATGATTACTGTAGTATAGATATTCGACGATAAAACACCTGTAGTTACTCCGATGCCAGCAACTATGAGTCCTACTTCCCCTCTTGATATCATTCCTATACCTACTTTCATAGCCTTTGACCTATTCCTCAAAAACATTAATGCTGGTAGGCCACATCCTGCTAATTTACTGACAATAGCAACGATAATTATAATACCGGATAGGTATAGAACATCTAAATTGACTCCAGTAAGATTGACCTGCGCTCCAATAATCGCAAAAAATAATGGAGCAAATATAATCTCTAATTTATCAACATATTCTTCAACTCGTTTAATTATTTTTGTGCTAGCTACTGCCATACCCACAGAAAATGCTCCTACTATTGGAGATAATCCTACTGCAGCAGCTATGGCCGATGCACCAAAAAATGACGCAGTAACAATACCTTCAATGCTACCCCTGGCCTTCCATAATCTTTCTGCATGTAGTAATCTTGGTATTATAATTATAGCTCCAATAAGTAACGCTGCAAATATCCCTAGTATTTTTAGTATAAGAAATAAAATATCAATAATGTTTGGCGACATGTTACCAGTTTGAACCATAGTAACAACAACTGATAGAACTGCAATAGCAAGAATATCATCTACTATGGCTGCTCCCAAAATTATTTTTGCTTCTTTCGTTTGCATCTTTCCTAATTCAGTAAGCACACTAACCGTTATCGCAACACTAGTTGCTGTAAGCGCTGTGGCAACGAGAATAGACTGTAAGCCCTGTAATCCATAGATTGTAAATATGTAATACCCTAAAAAGAACGGCACAATAACTCCGCAAGCACCTATTGTAAATGATGCTGCACCTCCTCTCAAGAACTCTCTTGGAGTAATTTCTAGTCCCGCTATGAATAATATGACAATTCCTGCTATTTCACCTATCTGAAGGACTGTTTCGTTTAAGATGACAAGAGGTTTACCATCAAAAATGGGAATTGAACCAATTGCGAAAGGACCCATAATTATCCCAGCTGTTAACTCACCTAAAACGACAGGAAGTCTTAATTTATTGAAGATCTCAGCAAATATTTTTGCAGCAAAAAGAAGAACGGCAAGTGAAATTAACACATGAATTAAAGCTCCTTCCTCTATTGCCAACTTTTATTTTAATATAACAAGTACATTTTATAAAAATTGATATTCTACTCATTTTAATATTCCGATTCTTTTCAAAATGACGGGTTCGGTGGCAACCATGTAGAAAATGACACTAGTCTAATTGAGAATAACCGTATGTGTGTTTTATTCCATCCTCGCAGGGATATGATATAAAGTATGCCATCTGCTAATCGCACAGGAATTAGAATGGAAAAATCTGCAAATAAATAAACTTATAGTATCAGGTATTACAAAATCAGTATATGTCTAAGAAGATGACACCTGAAGAAGTACTTAATTCAGTAACGGAACGCATCAATGCAGGAGATCTAGATTCCTTAATGACATTATATGAACCTCTTGCATGTTTTGCTTCTCAACCAGGACAGCTTGCTAAAAGTCCAGCTGATATACGCG
>JAATVL010000228.1 GCA_014523525.1 Nitrososphaerales archaeon TH703
AGATTAGCACTGTAAAATAGAGCAATTATATCCCACATTTTTTATTTGTTATTGGTTTTTCAACGTTCAACTCCAAATTTCGTATTTATCAAAGGTATAAATTAAGTCAAGTTTTAAGCAAAAGAGCAAACATGATACTTCTTAGTCGCCGTATTATTTCAATAAACAAAGTCATATTGAAACGGATACATGACCCAAAGCCGATGTTTACTTTTTTACGATTTTTACTACTCCTCGTTACCAGAGTAAAAGCTAAATACCATGTTAGCAGAACCCTAATACATGCAGGGTTCAAATCCCGATGAACCCTAATTGCTGGAAATTCTCAGTCATCACTGCTATACGTGAAATTTATTATTCCATCAAACCTAAAATTATATTAGTATCAATTCCGATATTAATTCTGATCAATCTCTTAATAAGGAACATTAGAAACTCTAATTACGACCCATCTGAGATTCCAGATTCGTCCCTTCCAATCCTACGAGAATTCAGTGAGTAACGGATTCATTTTGTAAACAAATACAATCAACATTATTGTGGTGGACTGTAAGATGAATAAACTTATTTGAATCCTACTCTGAGTTAACATGCATTGGTCGAACTCACACAGGAAATTCTAGACGAATATCTACTATATGCATGTGATCCGGTGAAGTATAAAAAAAAGGTAAATTCAATATCAGATATGTTTGGCTTAACAAAAAAAAATAGACTTAAAACAGATTATTCTCCTGTATACGTCGTTGGAAAATTTCAGACCGCTCCTATTGTAACCTTCGGAATAAATCCCGGTTATTCTTCAAAGAATAGTCCTATAGAAGAAAATGAAGCAGGCAAATCGTGGCAACACTATCAAAGTCTCTATCTCAATTTTTTTCAATACTTTTCCTACAATAAATTTGAATCACCATACTATACTGCATTATGGTATCTCCTTTCTGGACTGACAGGAACCACATATCCCAAAAAAAGGAAATGGGCATTATTTGATCAATATCTCTGCAACTTGGTACTAATACCTTACCATTCAGAGGGTACTGTATTGCCCGCCATACTCAAAGAGCAGCAACTCGAATATCTCAAGAATCGTCATAGTAGTAATATTAAGTTCATTAAGCAATTCAAACCTAAATTGCTGATTTTTAATGGCAAGATATGGAAGACCCTGTTGATCAACTATAATCTAACTGAACAGTATGTTAAGGTTCCAACAACGAATCAATTCAATATGCATTTTTTTGAACTAGATGGTATTCCATCAGTCCTTTTTGATCGGTTCTTCCAAAGACACTTCCGGGCAATCACGAATGATGATAGAATGTTTACGATACCAAAACTAATTCACGATAGATTTAAGAACTTAAGGGTAAATCTATCCGCAGTTGAACAATAAAAGCTTTGAATATTCATAACCCTTGTATTGAATCTAAAATTTCGTTCATTACGCAAGATTAGAATTAGAGGATAGGCAATTAAACAAGAAGATGAACGATATAGAACAAGATCTTGAAGAATTTGCAAGTTATATCCTAGAAGAATTAAAGCAATCACAAGGAGAAGTTAATAATTGGGATGAGATATTAAGGAAATGGAAATTGATTGAAAAAAAGAAAGATCTAGATGCAAGAAAAAAATTAAAATAATCAATGCTAAAAGATCTTTTAATAACTTCAAAACACACAATGTTTGTTTTGAGAAAATCCTGTTGGATTTGTTCAATGACAGTTCAGGAGTAAAGGAACTTAGAAATTCTAAACCCGACCCGTCTGAAAAATCAGGTTAATCCCTTCCTGCCTCAACCATCGTTTACTATACTGCTATTTTCTATTATGGTCACCGCAAATAGAACTTTAATTATGATAAATCCAATTGTTTGACTGTAGGGATTCGAAGCGATCGTTTCATTCTCTACAGGCGGGATAGTTTGTCAATTTTCGGCTTTTACTCAGTCGCAGGAATTAATTGCTTATCAACAAATTCCTGGAAGTCAGGATCAAACCATTTTTCCATTTCAATAGTGTTCTGCCATATTTGCATTATTTCTCCATGTTGAAAAGAACTCTTCATCCATCGCAACCATCCAGTCCACTCATTGTCGCTTAGCACTTTTCTTTGCCGCATATGAAAAACGTGGGCGAACGTAAACAAAATGTCATATGCATAAGCAACTTCAGGTGAATTTACATTAACCTTTTCCACGACCTTTATCAGTTCAGGTCGCTCAACTAATATCTCGTGTAGAGCATGCATCCTTTGGGCCAAATCGTTTAGAACCTTAGTTTCAATATCTTCTGACAGTTTCTGTGTTTGTTTTCTGGAGAAATATAGCACTACAAACATTGTGCCAATTATTCCCATCGCTTCAGCCATGCCGAAATAGTCGGCTAAACCAATCTCAACCATTTTTTACATCAACTGTTCATATCTTCTACAGATTAAACAATAGGTGCCATCTTCATCAAAAACATGTAATTCGCTTGTATGATTACACATTCTGCATTCTGATTTTTTAGTCACTAGATTCTTGGGTTCTATTAAGGCTATAACGGTTGGATAACAGTCTTCTAGACATTAAATTCGAACAATGTTCACCATCCAAAATGCATGAAAGCAAAGATGGTAGCAATGGATAATAAGTTCGTTGTAGCGTGTTTTGCGTAAAAAACCACAACTAGCCATTTCAATGAACAAGCATGAACTATTTCCGCTAATTGATAAAAATTAATAAAATAATGATTTGGATGAATGTTTATTGTCTATCAGAAAGGATAAAAATTAATAAAATAATGATTTGGATGAATGTTTATTGTCTATCAGAAAGATACTGGTTGCACTCGATGGTTCTAATCCATCGTTCAACGCCAGCACCTATGCGATTGACTTTGCCAAAAAATATGACGCAGAATTGATTGTATTATCTATTGTCTCTCCTACTCCATATAGTCAATTCGAGTATGCTAATATTGGGAGAATGAAGGAAATTGAAACGATAGAAAAGGAAAAATCGGAGCAGTATATAGACAAGGTGAAACAAAAGGCAATAGAAAATAAAGTGACCGTTAAGACAGAAGTCCTGATTAAATATACATCTGTTGTAAAAGAGATTGTAGAGTATGCAGAGAACAATAAAGTAGATATGATTGTTATTGGGAGTAGAGGTATGACTGGATTTAAAAAACTATTGCTGGGTAGCGTTGCAAATGGAGTAGTAACATATTCACATTGTCCCGTATTAGTAGTGAAATGACCATAGTTCGGCTACATACCAATTTTTTACTTCATTTTATCACGTAACCTTTCAGACTTAACCTTAATCCATCCAATATATCATCATAACTAGTTTGTTCCTAATCAAGTGAAATATATTATTTTGATTGAGCAATATCTCTTTATTGATAACTTGTAACTAGTTTGTAATGATCTATCAGCGAAGCAGGAACACTTGCAGACATCAATATTAAATCGAAAGGAGCCGTTGCACCGGGACTTATGTCGGACGGATTAGTATATGTAGACTGAGTGCCCATAACAGCATTATTGATATCATAAAAAGTGCCCGTAATTTGAACAAATTTCGCGGCGCTTGGGGTATTATTTTCAACCTCTCCCACGACATGAAAGTATCCAACATTGTCGACATAGGAGTTATGACTCAGTATTGTGACTGAATGAGACTTATTTAGAAATGGTATTGAATTTCCAGTAGTTGAAGTATTCACGATGATGCTAGAATTCAAAAAAGAAGGTTTGTTTTCTTGTGACTGAGCCGTGACTTCTAGCGAATTACCTGCTAGTGAAATTGTTGTCATTAAATAGATAATTACTACCGCGATTATCTTTATTTTCACATTCCCACTTAGTAGGAAGGTAGGTTATATCTTTTTTACTTCGTTACTACAAATCAACTTTTAACATGCTCATATTACATTTACTAGTGGGCAACTGTCATACTCGAATTACTACAGGCAGCCGCCCAT
>JAATVL010000229.1 GCA_014523525.1 Nitrososphaerales archaeon TH703
ACAGGAACGTACCTACGTATCGAACGCATTCATCAAAAGCTATATCCGCAGCGAAATATTGTAACGTCTGTTCTGTTCATTAATCCTAAGAAATGGAAAGGCAATAATCATCACTATGTAAACATACAGAAATAGGGAATTTGAAAACATGGTGTGAATTAAGAGAATAAAGAAATTTGATGAGACAGTTTAGAGTTTGGATAAAAAAGAACTTTACCGCTTCAAAAATTCTTACAACTTTCTACGCAAGCGGTTTTATAGTATGTAGTACAGAAAAATACTAGTCTGCAGGCCCTCAGGTAAAATGGTCTTTAGGATGATATGGGAGTGGTAAGCATCGAATGTCTTTAAACAATAGAATTGTTAGTATCGTAGACGACGACCCAGGTATCACTATGTTCTTTCATGAGGCTTTACGAACTATTCCAGGAATTACGATATTTACCTTTACAGATCCTGTCTTGGCACTCGAACATTTTGAAATGTATGGTTATGCGTATGTACTGGTAATATCTGACTATAAAATGCCTGGCTTGAATGGAATGGAGTTCTTAAGAAAGATAAAGGATCAAAATCGCTTCGTAAGAACGATACTAATGACTGCATTTACAATAGATGATAATATATTTCAACAACATACTAAAAAGCGAATCATAAATGGGTTCCTTCAAAAACCAATAGGTTTACACGATCTTGTTAAAGAGGTAAATACCCAGTTGGATTCTTACGAGCTGCAAAAAAAATATCCGTCCTAATGAGGGGAATCGTATAATATAACTACTATTTTTCCAAGTACTAATTCTTTCTGAATTTCGGGATCCTTATGGTCAACTTTTTTTCTCTTCCTTTTACCTAGCAACCTTTTCTTTCTCGATCATATCAATATATCCACTATCTATGAGGCAAGACCTTAATCGTAAATATGCCTAATAACGATAATTTCTTTATTTAGTAGCTCTTGGAGATTGTGAATCACTGTGATCAGGCTAAAAAGAGTTGAAAAGAAGAATAATACTCAATTTAACCCTTTAATAGAACATCAATATTTCAAATCTCATATTGTCAATCAATCCCTATCTAATAACAAACTTATTAGAACGCGTGGTTTTGTTTGCTGAACTAGCTCTTGTTGCCAAATAGTGTATAGAACATCAACTTAATATCTAACTTTCACGAAATATTACAATGACAAAACTCTATTGCCATATTTGCAAGGAAGGGGGACAAGAGTGTGTAGAGGTATCAGAACGTTCTGAACTCCTATTTATGAAATCACATCTGAGATGCCATACTTGTGGACGTCCGCTAGTAGTATAGATAATGGTATTAAACCCCTTCTTTATCTATATTAACAAGTAGCAAGATGGTATCATGTATTGTGAGAACCCATCACGAACGATAATCTGACATATCAATCCTATTCCTTCTGTTTGGATCCCTATTGTTAATAGTACTGGTCTATCCTAAATTAAAAACAATTATGGGTCGCTAAATTCTATGACAAAATAGAAAGTATTTTTGCTTGATTGACCAAAATTAGCATTATGGGTCAATATTCACATGACTCGTCTTCTTTGAATACGGCAATCTTTTATACGAATTTGGTTTTATATGGCTTTAAATACCAATGAATACCAAAGTATATATAGTATTTTGTCCAATAACCTATTACATGTCTACAAACAAAGAAAAAAATCAAGAAATCATCAACATCACTCTTGACGAGACAAAATCTACAGTTAAAAAGACAACAGATGAGGCAATAAAGGAGATTCCGCGCTTTACAAAAGCCGTTAACGAATATCAAGAAGAGAGCATTCAAGCCACAAAAGATATTGCAGATAATTTTCTGGAATCACAAAAAGAGGTTATCCATTCAGTACAATCCTTATGGGTACCATACGTCGAAAACATACAAAATTCTTACTGGTCATATTGGACGTCACCAAAAAGGGCTACAGAAAATTATGCAAGAGCAGTAAGCAATATTACCGATAGTACAATAGCTTCAACGAGATTAGCAAACAATGTCTTATTTACAACTATGGAAACATGGAAAACATCAATACAACACGCAAGAGACAATGCAAAAGAATTTTCACGTCTTAATGCAAACGTCGCAAAGACATTTGAAAATGTTGCAAAAGACAGTTTAAGAGATTTTTCAGCAAGAGAAGTACAAACACACTCACGACAATAAGCACAACACTGCGGTAGATTAATAGAACTAATCTATCCATTTTTGTTTAGTATTCTGTTAGAGTAACAAAAGTATTATTTTTATTCGACTGATTATAATCAATGGAGTTTTAAACACGATTTTTGCAAGGTATTCATTCTTATCAAACGTCTAATAACCTTTTAACGCATTCTAGGCATTCTAAAGCTTCATTCTATGGCAAACTAATGGGTTAGGATCAGTTCTTCCAGATTTAATAAGGTTCAACAATTGTTCGTTACACTTCTTTACAGTACTGACCCAGTTGATTTTGACGATTTAAGACTTAAGGATGATGAGTCACAAGTTTCTAGCCGATGCATGTTTGTCCGTCTCTTGGAAGTCTGGATTGAATTAATAAGCTAGTTCGTGTAGGAATAAGCTACTTTCTTTACTATCAACTATATCATAGATTGGCTAAAGATTACATATGGAGATTAGTGACGACCTACAAAATAGTAAGAGATTTATCACTAGGATGTCTCCACTACGCCATTGTAATATTGGAAAGGGAGATCAATTGAAGGAACCGATTCCTGATCTGAAAAAAGATGAAGTCGTTTTTTCCAACAGGTCAGAGTGTTATTTTGTTTCGATGATAGACATAGTTGGTTCAACACAGATCACATCTAAACTATACAACTCTAGCAAAATTACGAAATTCTATACAGTTTTTATCAATGAAATTGCAGATATTGTAAAATATCATGACGGAAAAATATTAAAGACTGTTGGTGATGGTGTCATATTCTTCTTCCCGCAAACCTCAAAAGTAGAAAATGTTGAATCATTTAGCCAGGCATTTGAGTGTTTAGTTAATATGGTATCATCTCGTCATATCATAAACTCTGAGCTTCATAAACAATTGCTTCCTGCTATCTCCTACAGAATCAGTGCTGATTATGGTAAATTGGAAGTTGCCATGTCTGGAGAAGTATTAAATTCTTATGATCTCTTTGGACCGACTATAAACTTTTGTGCCAAGATAAATAAAAAGGCACCACCAAACGGAATAGCGGTAGGAGCTGACTTGTGGAGGATTATAAATTCTTTTTCAAGTCTTGCAAAGCGCTATCACTTTCAAGAAATAAAAGAATTGACCTGGAAAGAGAATAGATATTCCTATCCAGTATATCTGCTTCGACCGTCAGTTGAAAAGTATACAACTAAAAAGCCAATCATGTCAACGAGAAACGATTCTATCAATGAAAGTGGTGCGATTTCCAAAGCGATAACAATAATGCTAATTGATGATGATTCATCTATCTCATTTCTATTTACCCAATATCTAAAATCAGCAGGAATGATTGTTGACTCATTTACTGATCCTGAAAAGGCGCTGACACACTTCATGGAATCAAATTATGGTCACTATGATCTTGTTATCACAGATGTTCGAATGTCTCAGCTTAATGGATTTGAACTATACCAGCAATTAAAATCCATTGATCCAGATGTTCGAATAATATTTGTTACCGCACTTGATATCGCTCAAGAAATAACTACGTTATTGCCTGATGTAAAGTTAAACCAATTCATTATCAAGCCGGTAAACCCAAGCGTGCTAATTAATAGTGTCATGCAACATGCGAAAAGGCAAATTAATGGAGTATAGCCACAGCAGTTCAAGCCCAAAGGGGTGGACATAAAAGTTGAACCCTACAACAAGAGTTATCCTTGGAAAGCGCAATATCATAGATACTGAAATAGGAATTTTCAATAGAGCGAGTAAGAGCATTGATACGTGTATGACCTATACCAGGCCATCACTTGCTGTCTCATTAAGAGCAATTAAGGACGCATTTTTAGCCGCCAAGAGGAAGGGCGTAAGGCTGAGGTATATCACTGAAATCAACCATCATAATTTTGAGGACTGTAAGGTGTTACTGAATATTGTTCATGAGCTCAGGCATCTAGATGGTGTCAAAATGAACTTCATGATTAGCGAGGGAGAGTATCTTGCTCCATTGGTTCAAGATAAAAGTGAAGCCATAGCATCAGAGCATATCTACAGCGACATGACTCAAATTGTAGAACATGGACACTGCATATTTGATACTCTATGGAGTAAATCAATTCCAGCTGAGGAAAGAATTAAGCAAATATTAGATGGAGCAGTTCCACGCGAGACTAAGATAGTGAACAATCAAGACGAGATTATGAAACACATCTTTCATCTATCTGAGGTTTCTTCTGGTTTGTCAGTTGTATCAAACCATGGGCCGATGAAATTAACTTACAACAGCTTTTTGGAATTATTTATGAAAATATTAGAAAAACAGAGAAGAGGAGAGACAAAGGGAATTAGATGGATTATGAGGATCGAGAAAGATAGTGTTAATGTAGTGAAAAAATTTCTAAGACTAGGAATTGAAATAAGACATGTTAAAAATCTAGCTCCAATTAATTTTGCAGTCAGTAAAAATGGACTTATTGCTACTGTAGAAGAAATGAATGGAGAAGGAATTTTCCAGAATCTCTTGGCTAGTAACGAAGGACCCTATATAAAACATTTTAGTTCAATGTTTGAACAATTATGGAAAGAGGGAAT
>JAATVL010000230.1 GCA_014523525.1 Nitrososphaerales archaeon TH703
AAAGATGTTTGAAATAACTGAAACCATAACACATAGGACAAGTTTTCAATACAAATATTTCGTTATCAGATAATTTTCCCCACGCTTTATGATCGAACATTAGTCAATCATGTCCTGTATCATTGTCATTTCAATTCCTCTTCAAGATCCTCTTCTAAGAACCTACCCAACATATCACATGTTATTTCTTTAGGGAATAGAAAAGTTTTTCGTAGTATACTGATCGACCAATCAGTATTCCAACAATGAGTAAAGGATAAAACTTCTCATATACCATATCATTGCGAGTCCTATGAAAAGTGTTAGAATTCAGGTCAATCCAACCGATAAAATTAAATGCAAAATTTGTGAAAGTGAACTACATTCTTACGAAATTCATAGACACGCTATGACTTTCCATCAAGATTAACCAAAATTAAAAATTATTTGTTTTTTCATCACATCCCAGCCATTATTACATTCTCCCTCTCGCTAAGGCACTTGCTATATTAAGTCCTCATACTGGAAATTCAATACCATTTCTAAACAAGTCTCATTCAGTCACAATACTGAGTCATAACTCCTATGTCGACAATGTTGGATACTTTCATGTTGTGGGAGAGGTTGAAAATAATCCCCCAACGCAGCGCAATTTGTGCAAATAACCGGGACTTTTTATGATATTAATAATGCGGTTGTGGGAACTCAGTTTACATATACTAATCCGTCCGATATTAGTTCTGGTGCAACGGCTCCCTTCGATTTAATATTGAGGTCTGCAAGTGTTCCTGCATCACTGATAGATCATTACAAACTATCTGCTAGTTATCAATAAAGAGATAATAATATTGCAAAATTACATTATTTTTTAAAATCCTCTTTGTAATGCTCGGAGGGACTAGTTTAATTTTTCATTAGGTTCCAGGCAAATTATAGGAGCTATAAAAATCAACGAATGTCGCCTTTACAATATTGAATGCCAGACCTTCTTCATATGGCCCTTTTGATATAGCTTTCAGAATACCTCGATGTACTAATCTTAATCTTTTCTTGTCCAACATGATGTCCTGGGGAATTCCAATCTTTATTTCCATTTTTAATAATACTTCTTTAGTTTTGACCAATAATCACATATTGAAATCGATATTTAAAAACGTAGGTATATTCCCAGCCTTTTTCAATAACTTTTCCTAACCCGGATTCGATTTCAAGTTTTTATATAACATGTAGATTGTATTATTTGTATGGTTGATATTGGAGATGACTGTGTCTATTAAAAAAATTCTAGTCCCTATTGATGGGTCAGAAACTTCATTTAAGGCAGCAAATTATGCAGTTAATCTTGCAAAGATGGTTGCTGCAGAGTTAATTCCAATAAATATAATTGAAGATGTAAAACAGGGTGGCGCTATGGGTTTGCAGGCTAAGTATGGGAATATGCGTATTGTAGAAGCATTCAAAAATACTAGAAAGAAAACTGCGGAAGAGTGGCTAAGGAAAATAGAAAATGCAGCAGAGAAATTAGGCGTAAAAGCAAAGAGTGCAATATTAGATGCTGAAGGAAAGAACGAGAAAAAACTAATAATAGAATATGCAAGAAAGAATGGTGTTGATCTTATAGTTATTGGGTCAAAAGGGAGCTCTAGGTTTAGGGGGCCATGGGTAGGTGGATTTGCCAATTCCATTCTACATCAAGCCACCATCCCCGTACTGGTAGTACCTTGATTCTCAATGCCTTAAAAAATACCAGACGATTCATACATGTTTTCCCTCCAAGTCTACTATTAAGAATTATAATCCACAACGATCCAGCACAGGTGTATGTTCCTTGTATTTATTTACTCATTATGGTATCAGTATCATTCTTGTTCGGTAGAAACAATGTGGAATTTCACACTCGTCGACTTTCATCATTGAAGTTATCTAGTCTTGAAATAAGCATGAATAAACCTATTTTTTTCTTAACTAGTGTGGCAGGATTTTACAGTCGCAATTTTCCTGGGGACCGTCACAACTTTTGCAATTTTTAGTTTCTGAATCTACAGGACCCCAACAGTGGGAACACCCTGTATTTAGATCATCGTCTGCCATTAACTGCTTAAAGCCAGTGATTCTATATAACCTTTTACTCAGTCGATATTCATATGCAATAACCAGGACAATTCAAAAGTTCACGTAGCCATGTGGCGTCAAATCATCAGTGACGAATAAATTAATGTAACTAATATTAGGACAGAGTTTGAGAGAAGGACTTGAAAATTATTGTCCTAAGGGGATTTGAACCTGGCATGTATATCGTAATCACATTTGGGACAATTGTATTGGTTAAACCTCAATCGTTGCCTTAGCAAACCTGTCTGCTACTTCAGTAACCTTTATGCGCGTCTTTTTCCCAACCTTTCCATTTTGTACAAATACTATAAATCCTTTAACCCTAGCGATACCATCGCCTTTTCCACTAATTTCCGTAATGTCTACCTCATATTCCTTACCCACCTCGACGGGTTTTGTCGTTGGACTACCTCTGTTGAAACTCTTACTAGCATCGCCACCATAACTCCTTCCCCTGCCACGACCATAACTGCTGTCTCTACTGTAGCTCATTCTAATATTGAATGGTGATACACCTAATATATAGATAAAATGCACATATCATTTTTTGAAACTTCATAGATATTAGACAATTATCAATAAACTCTTGAAGGATGAAAAATTAGACGTGCCAAATGTATTACAATTATGCCATTCCAGTCTTTTACATTCAGTTGGCACTAGAGCTTTTTGGTAAGGTAGTTTCTGCAGCAAAGATCCGAGCAGAAGAATAAAAGTCCAATAGTTGCGCTTAGATATCGAACGCCTTCAATTAGTTCATCAAAGTCTTTCGAACAAGAATTGCAAGGTCTATACATATTGGTAAGAGATAGGCATACGTCCGTATAAAGCTATGCTGATGCCCCATCTCATATGATCACCTACGATCCCACAAAGGAACTAATTTTATATGATTGCAATCTTGACTGTAATTAATGCAGATATATTTTAAAATTAACCGGCTGATAGTTACAATTTATGCAGTTC
>JAATVL010000231.1 GCA_014523525.1 Nitrososphaerales archaeon TH703
AATGATTAATGAAAGTAATTATGACTCCGTAAATGAAATTAATTTAGTTTGACCACTTGCCAACTCTCTTTTTAGATCAGGATCCTTAATATCACCAAACATTTCGTTCTTCTTTCTTGCCTTCCTTCTTGCCTTTCTTGAATCAATTCTTGCAGTCTTGACTCTTTATTTACTTCACAGATAGGTACAATTTGACCACCGTTATGGCATTGTTTCCAAAAAAAAGATATAATCAATACTAAGAGTAGTCTTGATTTACTTTTGATACATTTTTTCTATCCGGCGGATCTTTTCTTCTAATTTATCTACTCTTGATTTTTCTATAGTTAGAGTTTCAACCTTTCTTTGCAGTCTGTTTGCTGGATCTATTGTCAAATTATCAATCGCTTTACTATATCCCTCATACATTTCCTCTGGTGTTGGCCTATAATATGCAGATGCTAACCCTATCCTATGACCTAGTAACATCTCCCTTATCTCTGGATTTACCTTAGAGTTAACAACCTGCGTCGTAAAGAATTTGCGGAAACCATGAGAACTTGACACTTCTTTTCTACTATGTTTTGAAGTGTGATCAACTACTTTCAGACCGGCTTTTATCAAAATAAAATGAAGGATGGTAGTTATAGTGCTTAGGGATATTCCTCTACTTTTATTTCGTATTTGTTCCATGTCGGTTATATCGAATTGGTCTCTTATGAGAAAAGAATCCTTGTCTAACTTTTCACCATTCTTTTGTCTATATTCTAGATAAAGGTCAATGAAAGAAGCACATTCCGGAGTACAGAAAGTATAATATTCTTCGGATGAATTTTCATAGATTATAATCTTGTAAACCTTGTCAAGTTGATCTCTTTTTTCTAGATTTCTTAATCTGAGGGTTGGAATAGAACCTATTCTCACACCTGAAGAAGCCATCAACAAGATGATTACCTTCATTCTTAAATCAGAAACGTTTAGAATTCTGGAAATTTCTTCATGAGTATAAGCCCTATCCCTTGCTCTTTTGACATATTCACCTTGAAACATCTTTATCTTCTTTTTATTTAACACAATGTCATTCATTTCATAAAAGTGAAAAACAGGGTAGAGCCTTCCATTTACTGCACTAGACGACAATTTTTTATTACGCAACTCACTAATATACTGTATCAAATATTTCTGTGCATCTATATTTTTCAATTCACTCATAGTAGAAATATTGCAAAAGTTCATGAATAGTTTCAGTTTGCTTTCGTATTGAACTCTGGTTTCATCAGACTTTATCGAATTTATGAAGTTAAAATATTCTTCATTTTCTATTTTGCCCGTCGCAGCCATTACTTGACTATATAAATAACTGATATAAAAGTTATTTATTTATCTCAATTGAAACTACCTTTTCATTTGATGCTACACTCCAATAATTCATAATGTAGGTCCGAAAATGCCTTCCGTATATTGATCACAGTATCTATAAACTCCTGCGGCCCTCTCATTTTTGATCTAACTGGGTCCATCTGTGATTCATGATTAAAGTATGTAGGACTGATAAATTCTGAGACTTTGGTTGTATCTCCTGTATTAAGCACATTGATAGCATCTTTTACGAGTTTGATATTTTCTGCTGCAGTTGACATAAGAATTAACCTAGTTCACGTTATTTATCAATTCTTAGAGGTATAACAAGGGCTGGAATATTGCATTTTTATCATAATAGTGTTTATTTTATGTTAATTCAATATACCTATACGCAAGTATACCTACATAAAAAACAAGATCATAATAGTACTGCTTTACACACTTTCAAACAATTAGATTTTAAATCTTTATCATTTGATTCATTTCGTTATGTAATTGTATAAAAGTAAATCCGCTTGAAGTTGTCTTGAAGGTCCTATTGATTGGGTCATATTCAAGCAATCCACGTTCGATCAGCATCTTTGAATATTCCAAAACCTGAGCATAGGTAAGATATGATCCAAACATTATTTTACTGCGTGTGATCCCTGCTCCAGAGCCAGCAGTACCTAGAATTGATGCAAAAATCTCTTCTCTACTACGGTATGCCATACAAGTAATTGGACATAATGATTAATATGTATTTTGAATTTCAATTAGATAATCATCATCTTAAAACAAATCTATTTTGTTACACCGAAACCAGATATAGAAATTATTTTTGCCTATCTCTGATGTTTAAATATACTAATGTCGAATGAATGTTTCAATTAGGGATGAAAAAAAGGCAACAAAATGCAATTAGCAAAGCAAAAATTATACAGGCAGCGCCAAATGTCGTTTTCAACGCTTTAACTCAACCAGAAAAGATAACTGAATGGTTTCAAGATGAAGCAAATTTGGATAACAGGGTTGGTGGAAAGATTAGCTTGGTTACTCGTAAAGAAATTCATCCTGATTGGAACTTGGATAGAGATTATCATATGGAAGGAACTATTTTGGAATTTGTTCCTAATAAGAGACTATCTACAGTTGGAAATTTGATGATACACCTGACTTTCCTGAAACTGTCGTGACTTGGGAATTAGAGCAGATAAATTCCAACAAAACAAGACTGAAGCTAGCCCATGCAGGATTTACCGGAAAAGAGAAGGGAAACTTTTCCATTGAAA
>JAATVL010000232.1 GCA_014523525.1 Nitrososphaerales archaeon TH703
TATCTTCTTGCTGAAAAATATTATTCATCGGCAATTTCTATTAATCCAAATAGATTTGGTCCAATATATAAGAACAGAGGAATTGTTAGACTAAAGTTAGATGACAATAAGGGTGCAATATCGGATCTCACTTCTTATCTAAACCAATGCCCAAACGCCCATGATAAAAACAATATTGAATTGGCAATAAAAGAACTTTCGTCCAAAATCATGTGATGTATTTAAATTAGGACATGTAGCGAGTGCAATTATCCAATTTATCGTCCAGGGATCTAATGGTAACGTATCAAATTTTTTAGAATCAGGACTTTCCACACGAAATAGCTAGAAAAATGATCTAATTATATTAAGTGCGTTATTAATACCATCAAGACCATCGGCAACCTCCTTTATTTTCTGGACGTTCTTCAGATAGGATTGATCATCTAATATCTTATGAATTGCTTCTGCAATATCATAACCGTTAATATTTGAGGGTATAAGTCTTATTCCAATCTTCATTCTTTCAACTTTCTCTGAATTCCCAAGCTGTTCTCCATGATTCTGAATTGGTATTGTAACCATGGGTTTTCCTTGCACTATTGCTTGTGATATTGCTTCATGACCCGCCCTAATCACAATTAAATCACTCAGGGCAAAGATTTCATCCCGTACCGGACACCATTCATAATACCAACCTGCAGACGAAATTCTTCTTGGTATCGTATTTCCATTTGCTTTACCTTCAGATATAATGTATTGTATGTCCTTTCTAAAGTACTTTGATCCCTCTATGATTGTTGAAATCAAATTGAGACGGGTTTCGTAGGGACCACTGATATGCATAAATACTATTGGTCTGTTCTTGTCTAGATTTAGAGAGTACATTACTTTATCTATAGCGCGATTGTCCCCGTGCCACTTTGATGTTGTAAATCCAATATAGTGCATTTTCTTTTTTACAGATTCCAAATTCCAAATATTATGTTCTGCTATTGTGTAAGGTGGTGGAAGATCCGGAATTAGCAATTTTTCTGCCATACTCCACACGTTTCCAAAAAATTCGCCATTTAATTTTTCGAAAACTCTTGCAAGCTTGAATTCTCTGATTCTAGGTGATAGTAACAGCTTTATCTGATTAAGAATAACTATTGAAGGTATATCTAAAATTTTTGATGTTAATAATGGAGATAGCCTTGAATCTGAAACAACAATGTTAGGATTGAATGATGAAATGTTTTTTGTTTCTTGGGAAATTTGCCTTGCAAAATTCGTAAGCCATAGCGGTATATTTGCAATACTATTTTTTACGGAAAATCCCGAATCACTCCAAGCAAATTCTATAGGCGGTACCTCGACACACTCATATCCGTGATTATTAATATAAGATACTGCCTCACCATATGAAGAAAATTTTATCGTTATGTTATCTTCCTTAAGATGTTCGGAAATAGAGAGTAGTCTACTGGCATGACCTAGTCCCACACCATATGGAGCTAAATATGCCCTTGCCATAATTTTCAATGTTGGCACTTTGTTATATACTAAATAGATTCATGCTTGTCAAATACAATTTAGATTGTAAATGCGCATTAGAAATGAAGTTGAATTTTAGAAAGACAATATAAATATTTGTCAACTTAGCTTAGGCATTTTCAGCATAAATTTCTCTATTGGGTAATTTTTCTCTAAATATTAATGAACAAAATGTATATAGTTTTGATTCAGGTAGTAACCAAGCGTCGAATGGCGCACCTGCCTTGTAGCATAAATTTGTAAGATATTCCCTAATATTCCATTTCTGTTCAACAGGAACTTGAGGTAGAAACAAACCAGAACCGTACTTACTTTCTAGTATAAGCCCGTCCCTTCCAATAACTATCTTGCTTAGAGAAAGATCAGTATTTTCTAATTTAATTAGAGAGGGTTGGGTTAACACGGAGACTTCAAAAATTATTTCATTCAGTTCTTTTTCACTGATGGCAATGAAACGAGGATCTTCAGTGGCGGCATTTATTGCAGCAACAACTACCGACTCATAAATATTCTGTGGTGGAGAAACATAACCAATGCAACCACGGAGATTTTTTTCGCTGTTCATTTTATTAACATGGTAAATTGTAACAAAAACTCCAGCCTTTTTGTTACTATTATTGTTATAGTTAATTATTTTCTTGTTTTTGATATATGACTCAACAGATGTTCTTGCTAGTCTTACAAGATGAATTCCTTCTCCGGTAGTTATATCCTCAATGGCCATAAATTTTACACAGTTAGAGATTTAAACAAGCGCAATACTATTCATGTAGCAATTCGTCGCCAAATATGAGCTTCATCTCCTCAAATGTTAATTTTCTCCCACTTGACATCTTCTTCAATGCCGCCTCTTTAGCAGTATTCAATAGCTCTAGATTTTCTTTTATTCGCTTGACTCTTTCCTGAGAGCCTTCATATTTGAAATCGCGTTTATCTCCAACATTCCCAGACCTTTTTCTAAAGCTTGCCTGTCTGGCACGTCTATATTCTATTGCATTTAGCTGGGTATTCACCATTTCTAACTTTGCTTCTGCTTCTCTTAATTCACTTCTGGCTTTTCTTCTTTCTTCATAGAGACTTTCTCTCAAATTTAGCAATTTGTCTAAACTCCCCTTTAACTTGCCTATTTTATCTCCTAATTCGGATTTTTGTTGAAAAATAGAATTAATTTTAGTTTTGAACTTGTCATATTGGATAGAAATTGTTCTATAATCATCCTCTTTTTTGTGGATCATCTTTAGTGAATGTAACCTTGTGGCCATTTCTCTTGAGCGGGCGACTAGCCTCCTTTCTTCATCTTTAGTTAGTTTTTTCGTTTGAATATCCTTTTCAATTTGATCCAAGTTTCTTGATAAATTTATCATATCAAATCTCTCTTTTCGCAACTTATGTCCCAATGAATCGTTTGCCTTTTCATCCAAATTTTTCATTTTATTTCTAATTTCCATCAAATTATTTTTAAGCTCTATAAATTTTGTATATTCAGATTCCTTTATCTCGTTTACTTTCTTTAGCCGAGTTCTTAGATCCTCCAGATCCATTCTTTGTTTATCGATTTCCTTTTTGGTAGATTCGATCGATTGATTAAGTGATTCCACCTTTTCTTCTCCTGCTTTCTGTTCTTCGAGAAGTGTTTTCTTAAATTTTGTCAGAGTATTTAAATTTGAATCAACGTACTTACTTGATCCTTCAATACTATTGCCATTCTTTCGGATATTTGCAACTATGGACGACTTACTATTGACGTCTGTGCTATGGTCTTTTAACACTTCTATCGTGATTTTAAAATATTCAAAATATAACTTTTATCATTGCTAAACCATGGTTAAATTTGGATATATCTTTATATCCGATTAATGAGCATTAAAGTTAGTTCTATGGATGAGTTTGAAAAAGATTTTCCAGATTTTGATTGGAAAAATACACCTGCATACAAGCATCCAGGAGGAAAAGACTGTCCTTGTCCAAAACATGAATACATTAGAGAGCAAATTAGTGTGGCAAAAAATATTTCTTCTAACAAGGACTCTAATTATAAGAATAGGGCACAGATTACGTTAAAGTTCTGTCCAGACCACTATACCGTTTATTTTGATGAAGTCATTCCTTCAATGCCTCTAAAATATAGGCTGATGACAAAGTTTGCATTAAAGATACGGGCTATTTTGATAGAAAAATTGTCTTACATGCAATCTGATCAATGCTTCTATTGCAAGTTCGGTTCAGGGGGATTTGACAGAAAAACCGAACTTCCTCCTGTATGACAGTAATTTATCTGAACCCTGCAGTATATTCTTAATCCAGTTCGAACTGATACTCAGTCCAAAACCCAGCATGTTTCTTAAAATTAGCGAAAGGTAAGGAAATCTGGCTTTTGCTTCAGAGTAATATCCAGCGTAAAAAGCATTCTCTATTTCTTCGTACTTTTTACAATCCAATCCTAAAAGACTACCAAGAAACGATCCTATATCCATACTTCTAGCAAAGATTGAATCTTTTTTCTGTATGAAAGCCAGATCAGTTCTCAACACTTGTCTTGAAAATGATACAAGATAATTTTGAGATTTATTGTCTATGAATGAATAACCTGACTTGTGGAGCCTGCCTGTGATAATCCCGGCACTAAATGCTAATGAAGAGTTTCCTCCATTTGATAGAACTTGATGCAGATTTCCCCCCGCAATAAAATCTTCGATTAACATGGTACTTGTGATAGATATTAGCGATGGTGTCGGTATACCTAACAACTGTAATTTCTCCCTCATTTCAAATCCATCGTTTAGCGTCATTTTACTTCCTAGTTCTGGAGGAGCCGATGGATGTGCTAGAAAAATAGAGAGTATAGAATATGAAATAACAAGAAGATAATCATGCAAATTTTTACTTAACTTATTACGTTTGACAACAACTTTTTTACCATTCATCTCGACAATAGATATTTCTCGTTGCCAATTTACGAAATACAATATTGTATATTATTGATTTTATGAATAAATACATTATTAGTCGTTCATAAATGGCTACATTAAAATGAAAAAAGAATATTTTGTAGCATCATACCTAAATCAAGATTTGCTCGTTAGTAGTGGACCGAGTGGGATTCGAACCCACGACCTCAGCAATGCCAATGCTGTATCCTACCGGACTAGACGATCGGCCCATGATTTCGACTCAGATCTAGACATTAATATCTTTAGGTTAATTATGTTTTTATGATTAGGTTCAACATCATTATGAAATTGAGTTTTAGAATTTGTTTATGTTAAAATCCAA
>JAATVL010000233.1 GCA_014523525.1 Nitrososphaerales archaeon TH703
ATGAAGTTTATCACATCTCTTAAATTACTTATCACTACTGTTGAGAGTTTAGGCTTGACCAACAACAACATTCCGTCTGCGTGCAGGTAGGGCATTGATACGGAGAAGTACTTGTTTGACATTCTTTCGGTGTGCAGTTACAAATTGAGCATTTCATATAGCTATCGTAATGAATGTTGGAACATCTATTAAAAAATTTAGGTTGATTCAAAACCTTTACTTTACATTATTGCTAGATTAACATTAAGTGGGGTGATGCAATGAACACTAATACATGTAGTCATTGGGCTTGTAATAAAGCAGATAATACATGCGTAGGATGTGGTGCGTTAATTTGTCCGATATGTCTAAAAGAACCTGTAAATTGCAAATGTGAAAATAAAGATAATTGTTGCACATCATGAATTACAGCTAGTCTATCTTTTGATCCTTTTAATCTGATTTCTTATTCAGTGAATGAAAATAGTTAATGAAGCATTAAATCCAAGGGGAAATGTCTTCGGTAGAGACATGGAGGTGTGCGTGCCGATATCAGTGTTAAAAGTAGGCTTTTGGTATAGTAAAATGGGCTACTTAAGAATCCTTTATTACGATACTAATCCCTATAGAAAATAATGACACCAAAAGAATTCCTCGCTTCATATGTGGAAGGATTCAATGCAGGGAACGTAAATTCTCTCATAATGATGTATGAGGCTGACGCATGTTTTGTGTCTCAGCCAGGACAGATTATAAACGGTCTGGAAAATATACGGCAAGGTCTACAGAGTTTCATCGATATGAATGGCAAACTAGATACGAAAGTAAAGGGAGTGATTCAGACAAGTGATATCGCTCTTGTAAATACTGAATGGTCATTCAACGGCACCGGACCTGACGGTAAAGCAGTTACTATTACTGGGAAAGCTACTGACGTATTACGTCAACAGCCCGATGGAACTTTGCGAATTCTCATAGACAATCCTTGGGGAACTGATATACAAATGGGCATTTAGAATAATAGATAACTGTAACTGTAACAAATGTTCATAGATACTGTATTTAAAATAGGTTCATACAAAACATTTACTTTAGGTCTGTTGCAATTAGATTAATTATATGTTAGGTGATAATCTAATCAATATGACTATAGGAATGATTTTGGGAATGGCTGTATGTCCAATAATGATGAAAGGGATTAAGAACATCAGACAAAACATTAGAGTGAATAGGATTTTAAGAGAGATTTCAGATATTCAAAAAACATCGTGACAAATCTTATCAGCTGAGATCTAAAGGACTACAGTTACTTTTGAACTATTAAATTTGTTTTATAACCATTAAAGGATTTAGATTTATAGATCTTCTTCGTTTTCTCCACAATGACAAAATCTTATCGTCAAGGCAAGATTTCTGGATCAATGGCAATAGCAGTATCAATATTAGTTTCCATTATTGCTACGTCATCACTTTTAATGATGAACCATGGGAAGGCATTAGGACAAGAAACAGCATTGGGCTCTATATTTAAATTGGCCAGAGCTAGTGTGCCCATAGATATTCCACTAGCTAAAGCATATGAAAATGGAAACGAAATATTCTTCATAGCAACAGACGCTTCTGATGAGAAAATTGCTCAACAAGCAACAAAACTACTAGGATTCAAAGTCAACTTTTCTCCATTGCTATCACAAACACCTGAAGCAGCACTCAGTCAAGCCTACGCGTTCACCAATGGAGTTCCAGGAAAAGGACCATTTGGATTTCAGGTTCCTGTATTAAGTGCAAAACCTGGTGACGCTGGTTACAGTCCTCTGCTAAAGGTAAATACAGTAACATGGAAAGACGGTTCGTCTCCGAAGGAATTGAAATCTGTCCAAGAGATAATGGGCGCAGAGAAGAATGGTAGCTTGACTGTAAACAAAACAGGAATCGTAGTAAATCATCCAGCCATTAAATGGCAAGGTGGACAGATGAAGATTAGAGATGACAAGAATATTACTGATGATTCTAAATATGGCCCCGCACAGGTTCTAAACATAAATACCGATAAGATGGTAGTTACTATGGTTGCCCATCGCGGCTTTGGTCCTGATGGAAAGACTATATACTACATAGTCGCGGATGCGACACCTGAAATGCCGGCAGCTATGATGGGTGTAACCTCCGTGCCATTTGATGAAAAATTAGTTGGAACTCCAGTAGCAGTAGATTTATTTCAATTCAAAAATGGCATAAACGGCACAGGACCTATGGGATTTCAGGCCGGAATAGGTGCAGCAAATCCTACTGACAAAAACTATAGTCCTATGTGGAAAATATCCTTCAATGAGTGGAAAGACCCATCAAAAGCAAGAATTCTTGGAACTATAGACGATATAGTAGCCATGAAAAAAAGTGGTATAATTACAATTACGCCAGCTATGGGAGGAAAACATGTCGTTAATTGTCCATTCTTCGATCAATCGACAATTTTTGAACATATGAGCAATATGAGCAAGACCTAAAACGCGATTCTTTTCTTTTTTATTTGCCCGTTAAAGTTTATCTTTAACCGTTGGAGGCATCTCTTATTAGCACCAATTCTATATTATAAGCATGGCAAATATGAGAACACTTCAAATTGCCACTTTCGGTTCTGATGGTCAAGATGGAATAGCTTTGGGTATAAGGAGTTTTTCTGTTCATAAACTTGCCTTAATCTGTTTCAGTTCCGATAAGAACAGAGCAGAGGATTTTGCAAATAAAATAAGATCTGTTCTTGGAGTTCCCACAACAATCACAATTGTCACAAAGGAAAATGTTGTTAGAGATACTATGGAAAGCATCAACGAAATTCTAAATCTTCATGCTAAAGAATTTGAACAAGTGCTATTAAATGTTAGCTCTGGTGACAAACTGATTGGCTGTGCCGCACTTTCTGCCGCATTCATAAACGGAATACAGGCCTTCGGTATGGACGATACGCATACTGTGCCCCTTTTGATGCCAGTCTTAAAGCTAAGTTATAATGAAATAATCTCGGAAGCTAAGATAAAAATTCTAAAGTCAATAAACCGTGCAGGAGGAGTAATAGAAAGCTTAGATCAATTGGAACAGATCTCCGGATATGGTAAACCTCTCTTAAGTTATCACGTTCAAGGAGCAAAGGATTCAAAGGGTCTAGCAGACTTGGGTTTAGTTGAAGTGGAGAAAGGTGATAGAGGAAAAATATCTGCTAGACTAACAACTTTAGGAAAGCTACTTGTAAGTAGTAATACTCTTACTAGAACCTCATAGCTAGTGGGTAAGAATTGAAGAGCAGATCAAGTTCTGTCGATAAAAGGGATCCGTTGGTAAGAGCGGCGGTAGCAGCATTGACTATTTTAATTACTTACCTTTTTGTGGTAATAATCACAACACCTAATCTTCCGGCTTTGACAGCTATCAACGTAGCAATTAAAATAAATGGAATAATAGTATTTGGTTTGGCTCTAGCAGTTGGGTCTCAAGTTTATATGTCAAATTATGGCAAAAGTTTAGGATGTGAAATTGAAGGCAAAAGAAAAGCATTTGTGCGAAATTCCAGCAGCACTGCAGTAAGTTCATTTTTTTCGTTTTTCTCGTTAGTGCCATTGGGTTGTTGCGGTAGTTGGCTGCTAATTCTTTCATTGTTACCTTCAGTCTTTGGGAGTGTATTTTCGGTATTTCTGATACAATACTCAAAGCCACTGTCCTATTTAGCATTGTTTATAGTAGTAGGTTACACTGCATTTGCTGCTATCAATTTGAAAAGAAAATTAAAAAGTATGGAGATTCGTAAAGATCAGAGTAAAATTTCACTCATGTGAGTATGGATGAGCGTTATTTCTATTTTTTGTAATACCAAAGGAAATTTGCAAGTTGAAATTCTGATATTGATTATTATAATAATGGCATGTACTTTAGCATTAGGCCCGAGTCCTATTGCAACAGCTAGAGCAGAAGAAAAACATATTGTACCTCTTGATCAGATTGTAAGTGGTGGACCTCCACCTGACGGTATCCCTTCAATAGATTCGCCAAAATTTGTTTCAGTAGATGATGGAGATAAATTTCTTGTGGATTCGGATAAAATCGTTGGCATAAACATTAATGGCGATATTAGAGCATATCCGCTTCAAATCTTGGTGTGGCATGAAATAGTTAACGATAATGTTGGTGGCATTCCAGTGGCTGTCACGTATTGTCCGCTCTGTTTCACAAATCAAGTATTCAATAGAAATGTTAATGACACAATTCTACAATTCGGGACATCAGGAAAGCTCTACAATAGCAATCTTGTGATGTATGACAGAACAAGTAAGTCTCTCTGGAGTCAAGCTCTGGGAGAAGGAATTGTAGGAAACTATGCTGGTATTAAACTTGAAAAAATACCTTTCGACGTAGCATACTGGAAAGATTGGAAAAAATTATATCCAAACTCTAAAGTTCTCTCAAAAGATACCGGATCGGTTCGACCCTATGGTGCAGATCCTTATGGAGATTATTATACTAATCCAGATATTTTATTCCCAATTTCTAATAGAGATAACAGACTTGGATTAAAGGAGATCGTAGTTGGACTTGAAAATGGTGGGTTGAGCAAAGCTTACCAATTACAGGATATAGAGAAATTGAAAGTAATCAATGACCAACTTAACAATAAATCAGTCACACTATTATCATTATATCCCCTAATGGTAAGGGCATTTGATCCGTCAGTTGATGGACAGTCATTAATTTTCCAGTATAACTTTGCTAATAATACATTCACAGATAAACAAACTGGAAGCAAGTGGGATTTTGAAGGGAAATCGATTGAAGGACCGTTGAAAGGGAGACAACTTTTGCGTTTCCCTTTTGATGAAGGCTATTGGTTCGAATGGGCTGCCTTCCACCCGAATACAAAAATATATTCGTAATATTTTTCATAACGGTCCTAGCTCCTCTAGGACTAACAGTAGAGCTCGACGTATGAAGTCTAATTACTATGGACCCATGATAAGCTACCACTCTATTCAGTTTCCTTATACGTAATAACAATAAGCTTCGAAAGATACGGAAAAAACTAAATTTAATTGCTATGTATTACAACTAATCTTGTGAGCAAAATTTGGGATAAGGTTAATTCTAATGACTCAGCGTTCTTTGGGGAAGACCCCAGTGAGTTTGCTCAAAGTCTGACATAAGAAATTGCATGGAGTGTGTTCAAAAAATAAATCTTCAGCTTTTAAACCATGAACCTTGATCGCATGATCTGCACCTTTGCTCAAGATTTCATCTTCTGTTTCACCCTCAATCACGTAATCGCAATCCAGTCCTGTTTCACGGCAACAAAGGCTTAACAATACAATATACATATACTACGCCACATAAAGTATTAAGTTTTCTAATTCAAATATCCTGCAAACTACAAAATCTGGGCCACAGATTGAACTTTGAAGGTTTATTTAAGATGTTTGGATAGCTTATGTGCTTTGAAGCTATTATCACTAAATGTCGGACTTCCACGCCAAGTGAGATTCCAGGATGAACTTGTAACTACAGGAATCTTTAAGGAACCCGTTCGTGGTCGAATAAGACTACGGAAACTCAATCTCGACGGAGATAAGCAGGCTGACTTGACGGTACATGGTGGTGTCGACAAGGCCATCTATGCCTATGCAAGTGAACATTATAGCTACTGGCAAAAGGAACTCCATGGCATTTCCTTGCCTTGGGGTATGTTTGGTGAAAATTTTACTACACAAGGAATGTTTGAAGAAATGGTTAACATTGGTGATCAATTCCAGGTTGGAACAGCAAAAGTCGTGGCAACCCAGCCTAGGATGCCTTGTTATAAACTTGGAGTAAAATTTGGAAGAATGGACATAATTAAAAGATTTTTAGCAAGTGGTCTTACAGGTGTCTATTTCAAGGTAATGAAGGAAGGAGAGTTAGAACAAGGTGACGAAATTAAACTTATCAAAAAAGATGAAAATAATGTTACGGTAAAGGATATTGTCAGGTTATACACTGTAAATAAGGACGATGTTCAAACAACAGAACGCGCCATAAAGGTTAAAGATTTACCAAATGGCTGGAAGTTTCATTTCATCGAACAGTTAAAGCAGGTAAGAAAAAAATGATCGCCATCATAAGCTGGCATACAAGGAGATGACATGATCCATGAAAAGCAAACTAATAGATAATTATGGTAGAATTGCAAAAAAGCTAAGGGTCTCTGTCACAGATAGATGCAATATGAGATGCGGGTATTGCATGCCAACAAACAATACACAGTGGTTTGATAGTACTGAAGTTCTCTCTTTTGAGGAGATAATTAGGCTTTCATCTATTTTCGCTAATTTAGGGGTTGAGAAAATAAGAATAACAGGAGG
>JAATVL010000234.1 GCA_014523525.1 Nitrososphaerales archaeon TH703
GAATATCCTTCACTACTTGAATATTTCCAGATTCTTCTCCTTTCATCCAGAGTTTTTTACGAGAAACACTCCAAAACCAGGCATTTCCGGCTTTGACTGTATTTTCGATTGCAATTCTATTTGCATAGGCAAGCATCAAAATATCTTTAGATTTAATATCTTGGACTACTACCGGGATAAGGCCATTTCTCTTAGCAAAATCTACTTTATCTATGAATTTATCATGAATCTTCATCACGATTCGTTCTTAACCTACAAGATAAGTCTTGTTATGCATTGAATATAAGTCTAGCACATTATAAAGTTCAGGTATTTCTCCAGTATGACGACCACGGTTGCCATCTGACATTCTCATTGAATAAAGCTTCAAATCAGCTTAAACTCGATAAATTCTGAGTATTGAATAATCGATAGCAATATTGGTAAAGATATATTCACTGATTTATACCTGAATACTAGATTTTCAGACTTGGCAGATGATCTTGAGTTAATACTCGTGCGATCATTATGGGCTAATAATAAAGCCGTGAATTTTCCATGTAATTAATTTTATCTTCTGAAATAATTAAATCCTTGTGACAAGTATCGCACAAAAAGTATTCGTTAGTTGCAGGTAATTCTTTTCCACATACACTGCAAAACTTTTTCAATAGTCTCACATCTGAAATACTAATCTATAAAGTTAACTCTCTTTATTGATATAAAATTGGAGTATTAGTGTTTCTTTTCATATTTTAATTGAAATGTATGTTTTTTAAGAATCCGAAATTACCGTCTTGTCAATTTTCATCTTTTAATTTATTGATTTTCATTTTTATAAGATCAAAACCTTGTTGCCAAAAAGAGGAATCAGTGATATTAAATCCAGAATCTATAAGCAATGTTTCTGGTTTTTCCGATCCTCCTGCAGATAATATCTTGAGATATTTTGAAATAAAGGATTTTCCTTCTTCTAGATATTGTTGATAAAGTGATAGCACAAGTAAATTTCCAAAGGAATAAGCATAGCAGTAGAAAGGAGTATGGAAAAAATGTGGAATATAAAGCCATTCCCATTTAAAATCCTCTGAAATACGTATTGAATCTCCAAATTGGGTTTCTAAATTTTCCATATACAAATTAGATATATTGTCGATAGTAACACTCTGTTCTACAATATGCTTATGAGCTTCTATTTCAAAAATTGTAAAAAATGCCTGTCGCATAATAGTCGCATACATATCATCAATTTGTTCCGCCAAGAAAATCTTTTTCTTTTCTCTATTTAGTTTCTTGTATATCTCTTCATTGAGAAGCATCTCTCCAAAAACAGATGCAGTTTCAGCTAATGGGAGCGGGGCATGTGATACCAAAATTGGTTTATTAGATGCGAACATGCTATGAATTGCATGCCCAAATTCATGAGCCATCGTAGAAACATCTCTCATCAATCCGTCAAAATTTAGTAGTACATAAGGAGTCCTTTGTGGAGAAACAGTATAACAAAATGCTCCCCCCGTTTTTCCATTCCTAATTTCAGAATCAATATGATTTTCTTTGAATAAGCGTTCAGTGTAGGTGCCAAATCTTGGATGAAATCTATGAAAAGTATCCAGAACTAATTTCGCAGCATTCTTAAAAGTAATTTTAGGAGCATTTTTACTTGAAATTGGTGCATAAAGATCATACCGTCTCAGTTTTTTGACACCAATCAATTTTGCTTTTTCTATAAAATAATCGTGAAACAAATGCGCATTTTCTTTACAAACTGATAACAGTGTCTCAACGGTAGTATCATCGATGTTATTATAAATATTCCTGACTGAAATCGGAGAATTGAACCCTCTAATAGAAATATTTTCATCCTTCCATTGAGTTACTAAATTTTGGTAAATATCTCCCAATACGCCACTATTTTTCTCATATGTCTTGAATAATGCCTTATAAGCACATTCCCTCTCTTTTGCTTTTGTGCTCCTTATTAACGAAAGAAGTTTTTCCTTATTTGTGAAAGTTTTAATTACCTTCTTATTTCCTCGTTTCTTAACTAGAGTAAATTCAAAATTATTAGTCATTCTATCATAAATTTTCACGAGAGCGCTTGGGCCTGTTACCTCTAGGGTGTTGATAATTTTCTCTTCCGACTCATTCAGTGTATATTGTGCAACTAGTCTTTTATGTCTTAAATATTCCCTATAAACAGTGGAGATGCTGTCGATTAATCTTTGGGAATTGTTCTTGTCAAGCTCTTTCTTGAACCATAAATCAAAAAATAAAATCTGGTTACTAATTTGTGAACTTAATTTTTCCGTTTGAAGTACAAGAGCTGCAGCTTCGTTGGATGAAGTATCGGCGGCGTATTTAAGATGCGCAAAACTATTCACGGTACTCAGGTCTTCCAGAATATTCTCTGTCTTATGCACTAATCCTTCAAAAATCGAGATGTTCAAATCTGGTTTTAGGATTTGCCTATTGGGTTCAAATTTCTTAACATTTTTTTTAATACTAGCAACTAATTTTTCAAATTTCTTTGTTGAGCGCTCATCGACTAAATCAGTAAGATCCCATTTTCCTAATTTAACATTTGAGTAATTTAACATTACTACTTTTCATCTTTAAATTGTACTTAGTCTTTAATGTTTTTCTTATCGTTGAGGTGTGCCAACTCATTACATACAGATTGAAACAAGTATATAATCATAATATAGCCAATATAGTTAATTTTGAATATAGTTAAATATCTTAATTATGATAGATTAGATACCATATGGTTTTCAACATAGGCATAATGGTCAGGCTGACAATACTCAGTAATTGAGGTGTTATCTGAACACCTAAACTGATTAAAAATGCCATCCTTCTATGTTGAATGAATTTGGGTTCTTTATATCTTAAAAATTATTTATTTTTCAAGTACTCTTTTTTCATTTGCTCTACCCATCCATTTTTCTTTGAATACAGCCTTTTTATGGGTCGTTTTTTGCATTCCGATAAGACATAAGAGGATATAATTGGAAAACAAATTGAAGAATCACCATAAACTATTACATTGTTTCTATGCGAGGTCTTTATTTTGCCCCAGCTTTTTCCTTCTTGTATGGTCGCCCCCGATAAACCCCCGGTATCAGGTCGTGCGTCGGTTATTTGTATTACATAATCGTGCCCACCATCTTTTAATTTTAATATTTGATATAATGCTGGCCCCGTTTGTTGGAAAAAATTTTTAGGAACTCCACCCCCTAATTCAATGCCACCGGATACTTTACTCTTCCAAAGTATCGCTGTTGATTCAGCTATATCCAACATTACGTTTGGAAATCTTGTGACATCTTCAAATATCAAGGGCAACATATTGAGTCCTAAAGAAGAATCACTTATTGCAGGAATAAAGACTGGTACATCATTTTCGTATGCCGAAACAAGAAATGATTTTTCTGGATTTATCGAATTTTCATAAGCTGCTTTGCCAAGTTTATGAGACATATCGGCCGTCGAGTAGGGTTCAGAATGGCTCTTTTCAATTTTTTTTATTTCTCTTTGAATAATAATGTCTTGAGCCTGTAATGTGCCTACTTCTTTTATATATACATCATAAATTCGTACTATCTGCTTAGAATATAGGACATCATCGTCAACCTGAAAATGACCTTGCCTTACGGGCAAGTCGTAGGCAAAGTGGAGATCATGGTAAACATTTGCGCCAGTTGTTACTATCCAATCTACAAAACCATTTTTAATAAGAGTCCTGATTGTGTTCCCCATTCCAATAGGTGTTAATGCCCCTGCCAGGGTCAAGCAGGTAGTGCATCCACTATCAATCATTTCTTTCATGATATTTGCAGCTTCAAAAAGTCGTCTTGCATTGTATCCTGTTGATCCGAAAAAATGAACCAATTGTGATATAGTCATATTTTTCGAAATAAGTGGAGGGTCAATTTTTTTACCTTTAAAAGAATGTGCGCCGTTCACCTGTAATGATGTAGTAAAGGTATTAAAAATTTTATCTGAATTGATGTTTTTTATGATATGAAATCTAATTGTCCATACAATTATCTTATGATTAACGTAAGGATTTTAGAGGACTAGTTCCATAATCATTTGCTACCCTCTTCTCTTCATACGTACTGCACTCTATACATTTTACCCCATTATCTATTTTAACCGTATCTCCGCCACAATTTAGACACAATGAATACAACAGACCAAAATTAGTTCCATCTACAGCCATATGAATCGAGGAATTCATTAAACTGGTAATTTGACCTCGGACAATGTCGCCAATTCGATAAATCGATTTTGCTTTCCTATTATATCGATCTCGATTCCATCCTTTACTATTTCCCATTCTCGCTGAAGCGATGGCAGATAGACCTGCAGTATACATTTTGTTATTAAGGGAAAATAGCTTGACTGATATCATTGATCCAAATAACATCTCCACAAAACCCATAACAACATCTCCAATTTTGGGGAATTCTTGCGAATTTATTGGATCAATTTTAATCGCCCTTCTCTTAAAATCATATTCCTTTTTACCCAAAACACTTGATCTAATAGTTCCATCAAGGATGAAAGTATTATTCCCAGCTTGAAATTCTTCAATTTCTGCTATGTATTCACCTGGAAAGACCATCCCAGATGTCTTTTTCTTCATATAAAAGTAGTTGACACTTGATGTAGTTATAATTGTTACAGGTCAACGAGGAGCCATATGAAGAATAATATTTGAACCTTATCTTCTAGCCTTTGCTAAGACCGAATGCAAATCCCGCTGCGAAACCTCCAGTTAGTGGAATACCAGAATTTGAGACAGCATTTAAAATTTGGTCGCTTATTCCAGGAAAGAATGGAGTATTCAAATTGAAACCATTAAAATTAGTCATTAAATTCCCTATAGTTTCTTCTACCTTAGCCCAATTTAATGCAATTAGTCCATTGTACTGCAAATAGTAAAACATACCAACTAATGATCCAGCAACTATGATTATTATTTTTAGTATTTTCTTCATAGCGTATCCCATCAAAAAACCCAAAAATCCCCCTATTCCTATAGAGGTCGCTAGTCCTCCTATTCCTATAGAGGTGGCTAGTGAGCTAAAATCAATAAACATCCTAATGAATTATCTCAGAACCATAAATATATGCAGTATAGACATTTTTATTGAGATCTTTTAACAGCATAAAGTTATTGTTTTTTTTGAGGTAGCTTAATTGCAATGATATCTTAGATTACAATAAATTAGTAGTCAGTTATGAAAAAAATGTCCTATACAATCGGTTTTCTAGACTCACTTATTACCTCGAATCAAACAATCTATTAATAACCTTCTTTTATTTCTAGATGTGAAATTCATAGAATGGTTCCCTTTTTATCAGCAGATTAGAATGGAATATGGATATAGTACCGAAAAAGATCAGAACGCTGCCGAAATGCTCAGTAATATGATAAAGAGGAAAGCCTTACGAGTGTCCCAAATACAAAAGAGGATAGAAGGAAAGGAAATACTTGTAATTGGAGCAGGTCCAAGTCTGGAAAAAAATATTGAGTTTATCAAGAAGAATAAAAAATATGTAAAGATAGCTGCCGATGGCGTAGTTGAGTTTTTATTGAATAAGAAGATTAGACCAGACTTAGTCGTTTCGGATCTTGATGGAAATCCAAAATATCTAAGGATGGCTGAAAAATTGGGAGCAATAATGGTTATCCATGCTCATGGTGATAATATCGAGAATTTGGAAAAAAATGTTCCTAAATTTAGAAAAATAATAGGTACGACTCAGGTAATGCCAACTGAGAACGTATATAATTTTGGAGGATTTACTGACGGGGATAGAAGTGTCTTTTTGGCTGAAGAAATGAGGGCAAAGAGTATTACCTTAATAGGTATGGATTTTAATAGCAACCCAAGAAAATTCTCAACTGATCATGATATTAATTTTGAATTAAAGCAAAAGAAGTTAAAGACTGCAAAAAGATTGCTTGAAATGTTAGGAAAGCAATCTAAATCTAAATTGATAAACAAATCAGGTACAAAAATAAGAGGTATTGAGTCCCAATAATGAAATACTCATTAATAGTCCACTATAAAATTAGGTAAATGAAAGCAATTTTTCATTATTACTTGATGTGAAAAACTATTATATGTTTTTGATATATTGAAACCTGTCATGTCAAGCTTTTCAGAAGATGATATTCGGCGTGCAGCGGAGGTGCGTGAGTGGTTGATTAAAGAGGTTACCAATAAAAAAGAGGAACTCGATAAACTTCGTAACACACTTCTAATCGTTGATTCATTGCTAAAAAAAACAAGTTTCATAACCGCATCAAATCTAGAATCTTCTGCTACTAATTTAAAGGATAAAATTGTTCCAGAATTCGAGTCGATTCATGAAAAAGAAATTTCTGAAACCAAACCCGATTCCGATTCAACTACAAAGATAAGTAGTATTGATAACACTCATGATGATAATAAGGGTGTAGAGATTAGATCCTTAAAGCGTGCAAAAGATAATTTTCTGATATCGGATGCAGAATATACTTCAACATACGTAAAGATACCTTTGGTAGTTGATCTCAATTTAAATATTAATACTCCTCCGTTTAAGTCTTTTTTCATAAATCGGATATTAGAAGGAATGAAGACAAAAGATACAGAAAAGATTCAAAAAGGTGAAATTAATGCATCTGAAATCATAGACTATAAAGTAGAGAGTGATCAAAATGGAAACATAAAGAGCATCACGGTTTCAAATTATCGAGAAAAAGAACGGCTTAATGAAATTTTTAATACAGCAACATGGGTTTTTACGAGAATGTTAGAAAAAGGAAATTAATGTAGTTATGGATAAAATTGTGGTACTAGACTTTGGATCACAGTACAGCCACCTAATATGTAGACGAATTCGTGAATCCAACGTATATTGTGAACTTTTACCGTATGACTCTCCTATAAGCTTGATTAAAAAGTTAGAACCAAAGGGAATAGTGTTATCTGGTGGTCCTTCAAGTGTATATCTAAAAGGTTCTCCAAAACCAGATAAGAAAATTTTTGAAATGGGAATTCCTGTCCTCGGAATATGTTATGGTCACCAACTTATTGTTAACGAATTTAATGGAAAAATAAAGCGTTTTGATAATAGGGAATATGGATATGCGGATTTGGTAATTGACGATAGTTCAGACTTATTTAAAGGGATTAATAAGAAAATAAAATGTTGGATGAGTCACGCGGATGCAGCTGAAAAAATTCCCAATAATTTTGAAATATTGGCCCATACAGAAAATTCCCAATCTGCTGCAATAGCAAATCGAGATAGAAAATTTTATGGAATCCAGTTTCATCCAGAAGTATCACATACTGAAGAAGGAAATAGTATTCTAAGAAATTTCTCCCAGTCAATAAGTAACGCAAAACCAGATTGGACAATGCAAGGTTTTATTGACTTTTCCATCAAAGATATCAGAAGCAAAGTTCATGATGATAGAGTATTATGTGCCATTAGTGGTGGAATTGATTCAACAACTCTGGCTGTTTTACTAAATAAGGCAATAGGTAAAAATTTGACATGCGTCTTTGTCAATAATGGATTATTAAGATTAAATGAAGAAACACTGGTTCCTGAATTATTAAACAAACACCTTGATATTAACACTGTTAGTACTAACGCAGAGGAACGTTTTTTATCGAAGTTGAAAGGCATAAGTGACCCTGAACAGAAAAGGAAGATTATTGGAGAAGAATTCGCTCAAGTATTTTCCGATGTAACAAGAGATTATGGTCCATTTCAATGGCTTGCCCAGGGGACTCTATATCCAGATGTAATCGAAAGTGGTTTCTCTAAAGGTCCTGCTGCTGTCATTAAGACCCACCATAATGTTGGAGGATTACCTGAATGGCTGAATTTGAAACTGTTAGAACCTTTTAGGACTTTGTATAAAGATGAAGTAAGACAAATTGCAGTTCTATTAGAAATCCCAAATGAATTTATAAAAAGACATCCTTTCCCAGGTCCAGGACTAGCAGTTAGAATTATTGGTGAAGTCACTTATGAAAAAATTAGAATCGTCAGACATGCTAGCAGTATTGTTGAAAATGAATTATTGAGATCAGGTTGGTATGATAAGGTGTGGCAAGCATATGCAGCAGTTGGTGATGACCTTGCTGTTGGTGTACTTGGTGATGAAAGAGTATATGGTCATATAGTAACAATAAGGATTGTGGAATCGTTAGATGCAATGACAGCTGACTGGTCAAGATTGCCCTACGATCTGATATCCAAAATTAGTAATAGAATAACAAATGAAGTTAATGGTGTAACTTGGGTTACCTATACCGTATCAAGCAAACCACCTGCTACTATAGAACCACAATGATTCATTGATAATGGGCTTGGATGAAATCCACTGCTTCAGCTATTGTAGGAGGTTCGAATTCTCTTCTTCCTATATATAATGAAGCATATGCGTTTGAAAATAATAGCCTTTCAGTTGTATCGAGACCCACAAAATATGCTACAAGGTCTGCAGCGTCCCAACAATCCCCAGACCCTGTTAGTTTCTTAGGAACTGTATAAAAGGAATTAACAAATAGGACATCCGTTCCGTCAGACCATGCGGCACCGATCCTCGTATGAAGATCGATTTTGAGTCCAAATTCGGATGACAACGTTTTCACTGCTTTTTTTACATTTTCAATATCATTCAAGTCCAGAGATAATTGGGATTCAAGATTACATGCTTTTAAAAGAGAAGTACATTCATTCTCATTAATACTCAATACGTCTATTGAATGGCTTAATTTCTTTAATGTGTCTCTAAATTCCTCCTTTCTGGTTTCTATATCAGCAGGATCCAAGAAATGAAAAGCTTTAGGGGAATTAGTAAATAGATGGTAAGCTAA
>JAATVL010000235.1 GCA_014523525.1 Nitrososphaerales archaeon TH703
AGAATATTTTTCAGTTACAAGCTTTTCAGTATCTTTTTTTTCTTTATCCGTCAAATCATCCACAATAAATTGGGCATTAAATTTTTCAGAAAATGATACTTTCAATTTGTCAGCAACCTCTTCGAAGGTCTTATTCAATCCCATCACTCTTGATTTTACGTTTTCTAACATTTTGTCTTTGATCTTTTCTGAGGGAACATTTAGAACTGAAAACATCTTGTCAAAATCGACATTTAGTAGTATTGTTCCATGTTGCAATAGTGTATTATTTCTTCTAGTCTGAGCATTTCCAGATACCTTTTTGTTATTTACAAGAATATCGTTTAGTGGAACATACATTGACCTAAAACCGAGTTTATTAATGCACATAACTACCGCATCGCATATTAGCTCGTATGACGCCAATATATTCATTGGATATGTCTTTGTAATGAATGAATAGGTTAACTCAGACTGATGCAGCACCGCTCCACCCCCCGTCATCCTTCTCACGAATTCTATACCTAGGTCATTGCATTTGTCTACATTTACTTCTTCCTCCATGCTCTGAAAATAACCTATTGACACGGCCGGAGGAGACCAACCATAAAGTCTTAAAATTGGATGGTTATCGTTTGTGCAGTTCATAAGCAATACTTCGTCAAGAGCCATATTCCATGATGCTGGATTGAAGCCAGTCTCAAGAAGCCTGATACTGTTAAATTTCAAACTCGATCTAAACCTGTCCTTTTGGTTTTTATCTAGTTTCCTATCCAGCAAGCTATCTTGTTACGGTTTCAGACATCCTAATATTGCGTCTGTCAAGGATTCTGAATCAAAACCAAATGGTTCACATTTTTGTAAGGCATTTTCGATCGTTTCCTTGATAGAGTGTCTATCTATTTTCATTCCGATCAGCAATGATTCAAGTTGATCCAAAGCCTCTTCTGGGTAGAGGAAAAAGTCTCCGGTAATTCTTATTGATTTGATTACCTTGACATCGTCAATATATTCGAGTGAAATTTTGATAAGCTTTTTAGATTTGTAAACATTATGAGCCGTTTTCAACAATTACTTTTGCCGCCGATCTTCCCTTTCGTTAATGCCCGGCATTTTTTTACCATCCTCTTCCTCTAATCCTGTATGTGCATTCCATCTTAAATTTGGCCTTCGGGCGGCGATAACCTCATCCAAGCGCTCTACTGATCTTGTATAAGGAGCTCCTTTGACAAAATCTGGGTTTTCTTTTAATTCCTTTGCGATCTTCCTTAATGCTGTAGCAAATTCATCTAACGTTTCTTTACTTTCTGTTTCTGTAGGCTCTATCATCAAAGCTTCAGGAACAATTAAAGGAAAGTAAATAGTGGGCGGATGAAACCCATAGTCCATAATTCTTTTTGCAATATTCAAAGCACTTTTTTGGCCCAATTTTCTAGAAGACAAAACGAACTCGTGGGCACACCTACGGTCATAAGGAAGTTCAAAATCTTCTTTTAACAAACTACAAAGATAGTTAGCATTTAGTATGGCATGTTCAGATATTTTTCTTAATTCATTCCCCCAGGACCTTATATAGGCATAAGCTCTAACAAGCATACCAAAATTACCATAGCAGTATCGGGTCATACCTACAGACCTTCTCCTGTCATAATCAAGTGCAAAATTTTTACCGTCATTTACTACTCGTGGTAATGGCAAAAAGTCTGATAAATGTGTCTTTACTCCTAATGCGCCCGCTCCAGGGCCCCCACCACCATGCGGGGTTGAAAAAGTTTTGTGCAAATTTAGATGTATAAGATCAAAACCCTGATCAGCTGGCCTGGTTATTCCGAGTAATGCATTCATGTTTGCGCCATCACAATACATTAGCGATCCGTTCCTATGAGCAAGATCGCTTATTTCTAAGACCTTCTCTTCAAAAAGTCCTAGTGTATTAGGATTTGTCAACATAACCAATGCTATGTCCTCTTCAAGCAATTCCTTAAATTCATTGATATCCATATTTCCTCGCGAGTCTGACTTCACAGTTATAGTTTCAAACTTACACATAGCTGCAGTAGCAGGATTCGTTCCATGAGCAGAATCAGGAATAATGATCTTGGTTCTTTTTTCCTTTTTTTCCTTGAAATATGCTTTAGCTATCATGACACCTAACAGTTCACTCTGAGACCCAGCTGCAGGTTGCAAGGAAAAAGCATCCATCCCTGTGATTTTCTTGAAGTATTCCCCAAGTTCCCACATCAACTGTAGGGAACCTTGAATGCAACTTTGATGCGAGAGTGGGTGCAGTTGCATGAAGCCTTCAAGTTTTGCGATATCCTCATTAATCTTAGGATTGTACTTCATCGTACATGAGCCCAGTGGATAGAAACCAATGTCAACTCCAAAATTCTTCCTTGACATATTGCTGTAATGCCTAATTACATCAATTTCGCTCACATTCGGTAAAGGGAGTTCTTTTCGAATTAGCTCTCTTGGCAGGTCTCCGAGACTATGAGAGTCATCATCACTACTGTCAGGAAGATGACCTGTAATACTCTCCTCGTATTCGAATATCAGCTTCATTTTAATAACATTCTCTCGTTAATTATCGAAGCATAAGATTCTATATCTTGAAGTGAATTCATCTCAGTACAGCAAATTAGTATATTATCGTGATCCAAATGCAGACCACCAAGTATTCCCTCTTTAAGTAAATGCGATAGAACGTTTTCAGATGAGCCCGACGGCGCCCTGACAAGGAACTCATTGTAAAATGGTTTATCATTCAACAGCTTAAAATCCATTTTTGCCAACTTCTCTTGAAGTAAATGCGCTCTGCTGTAACAAAGCTTTGCAACATTTTTCAAACCTGTCCTGCCCATAAGGGACAAGTAAATCGTTGACGCTATTGCCATCAATTCTACATTAGTTGTAATGTTGCTTGTGGCTCGTTCTCTTCGTATATGCTGTTCACGCGCTTGGAACGTCAAGACAAAGCCTTTTCTCCCTTTGGAATCTGCCGTCATACCAGCGATTCTCCCTGGAATTTTCTTTAATAAAAAATCCTTCACTCCAAGAAATCCAAGGTAAGGTCCTCCAAAGTTAATGGGAATACCGAAGGACTGTCCTTCACCTACTACTAAATCAGCACCATAATATCCTGGCGGTTGAACTATTGCAAGAGAAGTGGGCTCAACAACACATGTGATAAAAAGAGCACCGACTTTGTGCGCCCTATCTGACAAATACTCTAAATTTTCCAAATTTCCATAGAAATCAGGATTCTGGCCTATCACACATGTAGTCTTCTCGTTTATCTCATTTACAATTTCTAGGTCCGCGCCTTCGCAGTACGTTTTTAATACCTCCAGATATTGAGGATTCAAACCATTATTAACAAATACTCCATTTCTTCCATTATACGACGAAGAGAGTAAGACTGCTTCTGCCAGAGCAGAAGACCCATCATACATAGAAGCATTGGCAACATCCATGCCAGTCAGGAGGCAAATAAATGATTGAAATTCGTACATTGCTTGTAACGTCCCTTGACTCATTTCTGCCTGGTAAGGCGTATAGCCTGTTAGAAACTCTCCTCTCATTAAGAGGTGATTTACTGCAGCAGGAACATAATGGTTGTAAGCTCCTGCGCCGATAAAATACTTCATTAAGTTGTTCTTTTCAGATAGTCTTTTCATGTGCTCCAATAATTCGAGCTCGCTCATGGGGTTGGAGAGACCTAGTTCGCCACTATCTGCAATGCTAGGCTTCAACTCAATTAATAAGTCGTTTATTGATTTGACTCCAATGTGCCTTAACATATTTCTTTTATCATTTTCGGTAACAGGTATGTAATTCATAATAATTACTTCGTACCCGCCTTGCTGTCTAACACATCTATAATCATTTCTTCGCTTCTCCTTTTTCTTTCTACTTCTCCATTTCACCTACGAATTCACTATACTGGCCAGCTGTCATCAAATCGTCAAGTTCTTCAATGTTGGATGGCTTTATTTTAATGATCCAACCTAGTTCATATGGTGACTCGTTTATCCATTCCGGATGTTCAGAGAGCTCGTCGTTTACTTGTACAACTTCACCACTTAATGGAGAATAAATGTCAGAAGAAGCTTTAACCGAATCTACAATGGCCATCGGTTGCATCTGTCTAAATTTACTGCCTACCTTTGGCAATTCAACTGAAACTATGTCCCCAAGTTGCTCCTGGGCAAAATCTGATATTCCGATCATAGCCAGCCCCTCACTTGATATTGTTATCCACTCATGTTCTTTAGTAAATTTAGTGCCCTCCAAAGATCCCACTCTTAGTTTCCGATTCGCTTGTAGAAGCGAGTACTATTTTTAACTTTAGCTCCGTACAGCTTGCCCCCGATACTAAGTTCAACTGATTCACCAGGTGAAATGTAAGTGGGAACAAAGCAAAAGCCAACAGATTTTTTTAAAGTTGGTGAGAATGTTCCGCTAGTTACAAAGCCACCTCTTTGACCATTTTTTAGAAATACTTCGTTTCCGTGCCTGGCTATCCTTTTTTCTAATAATTCAAAGCCCACAAGCTTCCTATCTATAATTCGACTAGTCAATGCTTTTTTTCCAATGAAATCCGGCTTTTCAACTTTTACTGCCCATTTAAGCGGAACCTCAAAAGGGGTGACATTTTCATCTATATCATTTCCATAAAGCATCAAACCAGCCTCAATTCGAAGTGTATCCCTAGCACCCAAACCGGCAGGTTTTATTTTGAATTTGGATGCTACCTCGATGAGCTTATCCCAAATATCCGTTCTTGTTGAATCGACGAATATTTCAAAACCATCCTCGCCAGTATATCCAGTTCTTGATATAATGGATTCAGCACCAAAAATATCTGTAATTACAAATTCGAATGGCTTTAGTCTATCCAAGTTCTTGTGAGTCGTTACCTTTTCCATAACACGTGCTGCAAGTGGTCCTTGTACTGCAAGCAGGAGAGTTTTATCACTTGCATTTTCAACATTAGCCGAGCCGCAATGCTCGATAATCCATTCTAAGTCCTTTTCTCTATTTGACGCATTTACAACAAGAAGAAATTTTTCCTTACTAATTCTGTATATAATTAAATCATCTACAATACCTCCATCATAGTAACATATAGGGGAGTATAGCGCAGTATAATCCCTTAATCTAGCAACGTCGTTAGTAGCCAATATTTGTAAACAATCTAGTGCGCTGGAACCTCTCACTTCGAAGCGACCCATGTGCGAAACATCGAATATACTAACAGCAGATCTGGTATTGATATGTTCATCAATTATACCACTATATTGCAAAGGCATTTCCCATCCGTGAAAGTCCACCATTTTTGCTCCATACGATTTATGAAAATCATAAAGAGGGGTTTTCATAGATGTGTCCCGAATAAATCACTAGCAATCAATCTCGATCTAATATGTTAACCGTTATTATTATTTACAGGTATTAATTGATTAATAATAGTGAAAGCGGCAAGAAAACCAACCTGGCTTCGTATTGGGCCACCAGGTGGGGAAAGTTATACTAAAATTAAACAATCTCTCAGGTTAAAAGGACTTCATACCGTTTGTGAGGAGGCGAGGTGCCCTAACATATCAGAGTGCTGGGGGACAGGCACAGCGACAATTATGATCATGGGAGACATTTGTAGCAGAGGATGTAGGTTTTGTGCTGTAGATAACGGGAGACCAATTTTGCTCGATCCCTATGAGCCGAGACGCGTAGCTATGACAATAAGAGAATGGGGACTAAAATATGTTGTAATTACGTCTGTATGTAGAGACGATATAGAAGATGGAGGGGCAGAACACATGTCTAACACAATAAGAACAGTGAAAAATCTGTGCCCCAAGATAATATTGGAGACGCTCATTCCAGACTTCCGTGGGAACTTTCAATCCATAAAGAAGATAGTTGAATCCGAGCCTGAGGTTATTAGTCATAATATCGAGACGGTTAGACGCCTTACATCTAGAATCAGAGATGCTAGAGCCTCTTATGAACAGTCTTTGTCTGTTCTGAAAATTTGTAAGGACTTCAACTCAGGTATCTATACAAAATCGTCCATAATGCTAGGCCTTGGAGAGGAAGAAAAAGAAATAGTTGAGGCAATGAGGGATCTTAGGTCGATTGGGGTTGATATCCTGACAATGGGACAATACCTCCAACCAACTCAATGGCATTTGCCTGTAATCGAATATATTAGGCCAGAAAAGTTCGATGCTCTGCGAGAAATTGCAGAAACAATGGGCTTTGCATACGTTGCATCCGGTCCACTTGTTCGGAGCTCCTATAAAGCAAGCGAGTTTTTCCTACAAAAACTCGTAAATGACAGAACAAGTATTGCTAATTAAGATTTGATGTATTGACATATCTGTCTTTTGAATATATGATATTTACTTGCAACTTTTCTGATAGAAGTGGATAATTCTTAATCTATATGAAATTCCTAAAACGTCTATAAACATTTTAACTATGTCTCGAAGGTTGAACGAACAGTCTAGAGTTATCTTGATAGGAGATTCCTTGATTTTTAGATTAAATCTACTTGCAACCGCCAACATCTCAACGTCAAATGCGTAACGCTTCACAAGCATGACATTAAATATTTTTCTTAAAGCAACTCCATTTCCAAGCTTCAAACCTGATTGAGTATCTTTTATATTGATACCAACAGCAAGTCGTACAAGTACATTAAACATCCTGCTAAGCATTTTTCTGACAAACGGAGCAGTAATAATAGAGAGCGGGTGGGCTTTAGACGCAATCACTAAATCACATCCTTCAAGTTCTTTGATATAATTTTTAATTTCAGAGGGAGAAATGTCAAGATCTCCATCTAAGAAAGACACGATATCACCTTTAGAATTAAGGACGCCTATCTTGACGGCATTACCTTTGCCTCTATTTTCTTTGTAAGATAAAACCTTTACCCTCTGGTCTAATTTTTCTTCCTCTAATAAGACTAGCTCGGTGTAGTAATTGAGTAGAAACTGATCGTGAATGAGAAACCTGAGCCTAGAATTTTCGTATGTATCCCAGCCTTTAACGAATCTAAGAATATAGTAGAAATTATAAACAAGTCAAAAAAGTATTCCGACGGAGTGATAGTACATGATGATGGCTCCACGGATGATACTTATGAGCTGGCAAGAAAAGCTGGCGCAATCGTAATTAAAAACCCTAAGAATACTGGTTATGGGGCGGCTATTCGAGAGTTATCAAAGTTATGGGCATGATCGCAAAAAGAAATGAGGCAATAAAAGCCATTATTTTGGTATAGCAAAGCTCAACTATCCTAAATATGAGAAAGGTATCCAGTACCGTTAATAAGCCCATTAAAACCCTTGGGATTAGTAGGAGGATTTTCATTATTCAAAAATGCTTCTGGAATCAAGAGGTCTGATATCCAACTAGGTAAAGCAATATGCCCAAAAAAATTTGTAATAAAAAACTAGTTCTTCTCATTATATTAATATGGTACATAATTTCGAATCCAGCCTATGAACATAGAGCAGGTACAAAAAGGAATTGAAGAATCTAAAAGACGGCTTGAGATCGAAAAAGATGATTCAACTTACAAGCAAAATCTTCCAAAAACAAATTCAATCGCCCGCCACTTATCTTTTTCCTTGTATTTACAATTTAGAATATGATTGGGGGTTTGAAAGTAGATTAGAATATAAAAACCTAAATGAAATGACAAAACTGATTACATCAACATCGGAAATGAAAACAACCAAGGTATCTATTTCCAAAAATTTTTCAATGTCATTAGATTATACAAAATTAGAAAATAAATAAAATGAAATATCTAAGTAAAGATTCTATATTGCAGGTAAAAAGGATAATCACAAATAATAACAAATATCCATATCTAATCATTTTTTCAATAGCAGTTATTCTAAGACTTGTTCCAGAAATATTAGCATTCCCTTATCCAATAGGGTATGATGTAATAAATTATTATTTGCCTATTTTAACAAATTTTGATGACCATTGGACATCAGTGTCAAATCAATTTCCATTATATATATTGTTACTACATGCAATAACCTCAATATTTCACATTGATCCTAGAATAGTGATCACTGCGTCAGCAGTATTGATATTTGGATCATTTTCACTCGTTATTCACTCAATTGCAAGGAATATTTTTCATCTCAGTAACTATCAAAGTATTTTTTTATCATTATTTGTTATTTTTCAAGTATCAGTACTTAGAACATCATGGGATCTTCACAAAGATATGCTTGCACTAACTATTACCTTATATTGTTTATCATATTTAGGTACAATTTCAAATGTATCAAAAAGAATTATGCTTACCATTTTACCATTATCTATTATTTCTGTACTTTCAGATAGAATGATAGGCTTTCTCCTGACATCAGTTTACATCTTATACTCTTTAGTTAAAAGAGAAAGAATGATTGCGATATTAGCTACAATTACAAGTATTATTTTTTCTGTTGGCCTGCTCAATAGCATTGATATTATAACAAATAATATAATGTTGGGAAGTACAGCAAACGACGCGCTTCAACAATCATACAACTCATTGAACTTAGGCGTTTTGTTCCTCGTAATGTGTGGCATATTGTTACCTACTGGAGTAATTGGTTTTATGAAAGCTAAAAACGTTATTCTGAAAATTCCTCTTATAATTTCATTAGTCGGTTCATTTACTTGGATAATATATCCTAATACATCTGCCCTTTTGCCGGATAGATGGATAATCATTTTTAGTATATTCCTTTCAATATTTTCAGGATATGGATTTGTAACGCTAATTGAGAGTAAGCGCATTACAATATCTCATAAAAAACTGAACAATTATCTTGTGATTCTTATTCCATTTCTATTTCTGGGATCTGTTTTTGCTACGAGTCCCAATGGTTCCTACCTTAACTTCTATGGACTTTTTCATGAATATGTACATTACTATGATCCTATGACAATGCAATACAATTCAATATCAATACCTGAATCAGAATCACTAATGTTGTTAATTGACTGGATGAATAATAATACACCTTCAGGATCCATAATAGTGGGTAGTAAGCATTTAAGAGGATGGATGGAATTAGAATTAGAAAACAGAACTTTCCTATTTTCTGATAACATTACAGACCTGTTAAATTCAAACAAATATAGTGAATTTTATTTGTTGGATTCCAATTTAGTAAGACATCAATTGCAAAATTATTCATCGAAGTTATCTTATAATAACACTGATTTTTCACTTTATCACTTGAAACGCATTGAGTAAAAATGGTTTTTAATTAATTTTTATTAGCAATGGTTAATTTTTTTCTTCTTGATAAAAGATATTCTCAGCTTTGATACTTCTTTTCCATTTGCATGAATTTTTGTAATTCAACTAGCTCATTAAATTCGTTAAAATCAAGCATCATATCCGTACAACCTTTTGTTGTCCCATTTCTTTTGAGATGAGAAAAAATTTTCTTTAATGCAAAAGTTGATCCGTACAATCCTGAAAGTGGAAAGACTACCATGCTATATCCCATACTCTTTAATTCATCGGCAGAAAATGTAGGTGTTACACCATTTTCTATCATGTTAGCTAGTAACGGAGCATCAATCTTCTTAGGGATTTCGCGGAGTTCATCTTCTGATTGAGGAGCCTCTACAAAGACCACATCTGCTCCCTCCTTACGATACAATTTCCCTCTTTCTATTGCCTCATCAAATCCCAATGGTGCTCGTGCATCGGTTCTGGCAACTATTACGAAATTCTTATTTTTACTTGCTGTTACTGCGGCACGTAGCTTTTGGATGTATTCATCGACTCCTATTACCTCTTTGCCACGCATATGGCCACATCTTTTTGGCCAAACTTGATCCTCAAGAAAAATGCCAGCAGCCCCATATGCTATCAAATCATTTACTACTTTCCAAACAGTGAGAGGGTTACCGTATCCGGTGTCAACGTCAACTATCACTGGAAGATCTACCGATCTGATTATTCTTCTCGCATTCTCAATATTTTCTCCTGCATTTAAAAACCCAAAATCGGGCATTCCTAATAATGATGCAGCAGATCCATATCCAGTCTGAAATATTGCCTGAAATCCAACATTTTCGGCAACTTTTGCACTTAGTGCGTCAAAAACTCCAGGAAGAACTATAATCTCATTTCTTTGGTTTATTTTCTCTTTTAGTAATTTTTTCTTCTCTAAACTCATTATTTTGTCTAAGATTTCCGGATTTATTTATCTATTCTAATTGCTGCCCTTTTGGCTGCTCAGTAATTTCATAAGTGCCATCAGATAGAGTGTTCAACTTTATCTTACAATTTCTACACTCATAGTAATTGATCTGTTGATCGTGCATTATAGATCCATTCAACCATATCATCAGTGTACCGCATGAGGGACAATTCATTGTCATTATATTGGGTTAATTAATGTCATTAATATTTATTTCAAAGTTATGCTCTAAAATGCAAAATGTTTTCAAAATTTGCTTATTGATAATTTTACTTAGATTCGGCAAATTTTTCCATAATATTTCCAATGCACTTTGTCGTCTTTTTAATCAAGTCTATTCGAGCAAATTCGTTTGGCGAATGCATTCTACTGTATTTGTAAGTGCATCCAATGCCTACGCATGGGCATTTCAATATTTTGTTAAAATACCACATAGGTCCTGTGCCTGCTGAAGATATACTTTTAACGACCTTTCCATATTCCTCTATGGCACTCCTTTCAACAAGTTTCACAAATTCATTATTTACTGGAATTCTACACGCAGGTTCGCCATTCAAATATTTCAGCTGGACGTCTTTGAATCCATTGTTATCAAGATGCTCCCTTAATAATTGAAATTGTTTCTGGGGCATCATATCCGGCACGAGTCTAAAGTCAAGTTTGGCCATGGCTGTACTTGGCAGCACAGTTTTTGAACCCTCACCAGTGTAACCTGAAAACAAACCGCTAATGTTAGATGTTACTCCTCCCACGTACTCTTTTTTTATTTTTTCAATATCATCTTCATTGAATATTTTACTTAGTCCATAATTCTTTTTAAAGTCTGAAATATCAAAGTCCTCTTGTTCAATGCATTCAAGTTCTTCCGGCAAAAAATCACGAATATTGTCATGCCAATTTTTGATGGTTATAAATCCATTCTCATCCCGTATGGTTTTTAGGGCATGAACAAGACGCCATGCAGGATTTTCAACTAGGGCTGCCCAACTAGAATGAAGGTCGGCATTAGCAGACACAGCGTGTAATTCTACGCAAAGCAATCCTTTCATCCCAAGACTGATTATTGGTCTTTCATGTTCGTCCACGTAGCCAAACTCCCAAATTGTAGCATCGCAGGAGAATTTTTCTCTATATCTGGTCAAATATTCTTCGAGATGACAGCTACCGACCTCTTCTTCACCTTCAATTAGAAACTTGACATTACAAGGAACGTCGCCAACTTCATCAAGGAAATATTCGACTGCCTTTATTCGCGTAATTAATTCACCCTTGTCATCAGAAGCACCTCTTCCGAAGATATAATTTCCATCTATTTTACCACTAAAAGGATCATCGTCCCATAATTCAACTGGTTCAGGTGGCTGGACATCATAATGATTATAAAATAGGATTGTTTTTCCGTTTGCATTACTTTTCGATTTAACCTCCCCATATACAATGGGTGGAATTTGTTCTGAACTGCTATCTAACTTTAGTAGTTCCGATTTTATCCCGCCCTTCGACATTATTTCAGAAACTAGTCTTGCGCATTTTGTCACTGTCGATTGTTTTTTTGCAGAGACACTAGGCACTCTAATTAGTTGCTGTAGCTGTGATGTAAGTATGTCAATTTCTGAGTCAACCCTAGATCCAATTATAGTCAAATCAAATTGAGAATCAAATGAACATGAAATTAAATATTCTGGTTATGGAAGACTCATTTGTAAAATAATATTTAATAGAATGTTTTGCAAATTTTGATCACATTGAAAATGGACATTTGAGGTAAATCGTTCCTCCACCCTTGTGAAATTACAATGCCAAATTTAAATTGTGACAATAATGTTCAGTATGGATTAGGAGTCGTACTTTATAATAATTATTTAAATACAAAAAAGATAGTTAATTTTTGTGGAATGTCTGTGTTGAAATTACAAAGAGGTTGTTCATAGACTCCAAATTTGAAAAACTGAAAACTGAAAATTAGTCTACATTACTACGTTTTTGCTTTAAAGGGATCATTATTCTCTATTCCTTTGCTACTAGCACTGTCGCCAACACCATTATCTACATTTTTAGTCACAATTCTGTCATGCCCGTTTATGTAATTGTGCCATGATACGTCTATTTCATTGTTTTCATTTGGAACATAAGTCACAGTACCAGAATTGGGATCAAAATTATGCAAACTTCCCTTAGAAGGAGGCGTTACTATCTCAAATTGCAAAGTATCGTTATCCTTATCATTTGCTTTCAAAGCAATATCAATTTCATGACTTGAATCTACTGATACTCTTTTAGCATCATCTTTCAAAGTAGAATTATGCATTTTATCAATTTTCACGTCCACAGTAGCCAGATTGCTCTGAGCTCCCTTGTCATCTGTTACCTTGTAGGTAAAGCTATCGTCTGTTGGACTCTCCTTAACTATTAGTTCTGGTTTATATGACATTCCTATATTACTGCTTAATTTTTGAGGAGCATCAAAAGCAGAACCATCATCGCTTTTTGTATAGAATATAAAGTTATTTCCTGGAGTTGTACCCTCCCAGGCAATATGCGTGCTGTTGCCATCTACTGTTACCTCTGGGTTACCCGATCCGCCTGGATCGTTGCTTATGTTTTCAATCTCACCAAAAGTTGATCCATAATCTGAACTTTTTCTTAGTAATATATCTTGATTTCCATTTTTAGATTGACCTTGCCATACTACATACACATTGTTATCAGATGATGAAACTTCCGGATTGAATACAGCTGAACGGCCACTTCCACTCAAACTCACGGGTGATGAAAAAGTCTTTCCTCCATCCGTACTGCGAGCAAAAAGTATGGATCTGTCTTCTTCTTCGCCCGCGCTCCATGTAACGTATCTATAGTTACTTAGATTAGAATCATTTATACTTTGGTCAAAGGCCTGTGGCGCTTGATTTGTCTGATTATCGTCTTTAACAGTTACATTCACAGTTGCAGTGTTGCTTTCAGCTCCCTTGTCATCGATTACCTTAAAGGCAAAAGTGTCATTGCCAACGTAGTCCGTTTGAGGAATATATGTTACAGTACCTTTTGTGATATCAAAATTAGTCAAACTTGCATCTGCTGGATTAGATACTATTGCAAATTGCATAGTATCGTTATCAGCATCCTCCCCAACCAAAGTTATGTTCAGTTGATTGTTTTTGTCTACTGATGTACTTTGGTCAAGAGCTGTAGGAGCTTGGTTTGCCGTTTCATTAACGCCTATATCCATGGTGGTCGCTGTCACATCTACATTGACAGTTGCGGTATTGCTTTCAGCTCCCTTGTCATCGATTACCTTAAAGGCAAAAGTGTCATTGCCAACGTAGTCCGTTTGAGGAATATATGTTACAGTACCTTTTGTGATATCAAAATTAGTCAAACTTGCATCTGCTGGATTAGATAC
>JAATVL010000236.1 GCA_014523525.1 Nitrososphaerales archaeon TH703
AAATACAAGTTAGCGCCACCATTAAAATACCCAAAGGTATGCTGGAGAAATTCAAGCAGCACGCGGCAGAGTGTATAAAGCAGGTAAAAAAGAAGGACAGTGAAACACTACAATATGATTGGTTTCTTAGTAGTGATAAGACTGAGTGTGAAATTCGTGAGATATACAAAAGCTCCGAGGCCGTCCTAAAACACCAATCCAACATTCGTGAACCGTTAGGGGCTCTATTTGAAAAATTTGGCTTGCCTAATTCCTTGGTAATTTATGGTGATCCATCACCAGAACTTTTAGAATATGTAAAAGCAAGTGGAATAGACATAAAGATATTCACATACTTACAAGGCCTCTAAATCGGTAACGAAACGCCTTGAATCAATATTAATTTTTATTTAATCACTAAATTCAAATCTAGATTTATTACAAGTCAGTATTGCTTCATTCAATGAAATGGCAAATTCTGTTGCAGTAATTTTTGCACAAGTATTGATCTTTACCAATATTAAACTATATACTTGTCATCTAAACGCAGATAACGTAAAATTAATACCATAGTAAAAAAGAGGAATTGTTAATAGCAGAATTATAAAATTGTGATAGTATGACTGTATAACTTTGATGCCTCTCGATGCAAAATATGAAGATAAACCAAGCCATGCATAATCCATCCATACATGCACCAAAAAAAGAAAGGCTATTCCAAATGGATATCCTAACAATTCTATTGAATCAGATATTAATTTAATCCCCACAGAAATCCACCAAAGAAAGAAAAATGGGTTAAGACCTGTGAATAAGATTCCAGCAAGAATCGGCTTTTGAATCCGAGATGACTTGACAATATAATTACTGTTATTATTTTTGGAGACAGTCTTTACCACATAAAGGATACCAAAAGCAATAAGACTTATTCCCCCAATAAAACTAATGAATTTGATGATACTAGAAGTCACATTCGGAGAAGAAAGTACTATCAATGGGATAGAAAATAGGATGATGACAGGAAGCTCTACTATTGAGTGACCAATTGCTATCTTTATTCCGGACCAAAATCCGCCATATTTGCTTAAAACTAAATTTGCAAAAAAAAGTGGACCTGGAGAAATCACACCAGATACTGAAACAAATATGATTTGCAACCCCATGTCAAGCAATGTCATACTAGAGCCAGTATCCCTTCACCATTGAATAGGTTTCTTGTGTCTGAAGAAGCTACCGGTGGGTCCCTTTGCATCAACCAAAGCAAAGTGAACTATATCTTTGGCCGCTGCTTCGGGACTTATGGGCGCCATACCGCCTCCCATGTCTGTTCGGACCCATCCAGGACATACCGCATTTACCTTAATGTTCCCGTCTCCTAACTCATTAGCCATAATCAATGTAAGGGCATTAAGTGCAGCCTTCGAAATTCTATAAGCAGCTACATACCCACCCATCTCACTCATTGCGCCATATCCAGACGAGACGTTTACTATCCGACCATATCCGTTTTGTCTCATTATAGGTACAAAAGCTCTACACATATGGAATGCACCATAAAAGTTAACAGCTAATGTATCCTGCATAATGTTCTCATCTACATCAAATACGCTTACTCCTTCGTCCAGATAGACTCCAGCATTATTAATTAGGATATCAACCCTTCCATAAGTCTTTAGAATCCAATCCTGAAGGTTTGCAATATCTTTACTATCAGTGACGTCGAGTCTGCGATATGCAACATTGTCATGATGATGGTGTAGTTTAGCTACAGCTCGCCGACCTTCTTCTTCATTCCTACTTGTGAGAACGACATTGCAACCAGCCCTAGATAGTTCCTTACATATTTCGTGTCCAATTCCACGATTTCCACCCGTTACAATTGCTACATGTCTATCTGGGTTCAAGCTTGGATTACTTGTATAGAGCTTTACTTATTCTTATCAATTTTACCACGCAATAATATTCAAGATAGTAGAATTGCGCAATCCATTAAATTATATGATAAATTTATTTCACAAGATTAAATTAGCTATATCATAGAAGAGATGCATAGATAGTGTATATAAAAAATATAGCTGCTTCTTCTATTTCCAGTGGGATTATTATTATTCGTGAGATATGTTTCCTCCATAAGAGATACTCTGGCAGCTCAAAAGATCATATCAAAAAATAATAGTGCTAAATCTACAGTTGATGACATTTAGGGCTGGTTTGTAAAAGTGGTTTAAATCTAGGTTATGTTATCTTGCCACTATTGAATCAAGTCTGGTCTTTTTGATTTTCTTGTGTCTCTGATTCCAATGTCTTACAAAATCTGAAATCAGAGGCTCAAAATCACTATAAGATTTCTTATCTCTAGCAGTTTTGCTAAATTTCTGTCCGTATTTAATACATGTCCAGCAGCCAACAATAGGAATCAAAGGGGCGACATAATATCCAGTTTGTTTTCCTGTAAATCCCCAAGCTTCTCCTACAGCACAATATTTAGAATCCTTAACTAAAATCATGCGGTCTATTTCATCCGTGCCATTTCTTAATTTTTTGGACCAGATTGGACAAATTTCTTCAAATGATAGGTCAGATTCTGCAGACTGAGACTCAGTTTGAGTTCTTTTGAGAAACTCTACCTTTACCATGTATATATATGAACAAACTTATCTATAACCTTAACCATAAAAATTCTCTTTCAAGCATCTTATCAAAATTTTTACATAATACTTATAGAATTTATATTTTGTATTTGAATTATTTTAATTAATCTCGGACCATTATTTGTAATAAAAAATAGATGTTACAATAATCAGTAGTACTAATAACCAATTGATATAAGAAATATTGCACTTATACATCTATGAGCCAAAACACTAGATGGGATGATCTAATCAAGAAAGAGGCAACTGGAATAGATGACTGCGATCTCGGCAAAGTTCAGCAAGTTGAACCAGAAGTTATTGTTACAGAAGAAGGCATTATTAATAAGTAGAGATATTATCTACCAAAGAATCTCGTTGACGGTTTTGATGGACATACACTCAGTTTTAGAATAATGAAAGCAGAAGCAAAACAATTTCATCGCTACTATTT